>JAFGHB010000057.1 GCA_016930255.1 Methanomicrobia archaeon
CTCGATTTCGCCTATGATATCTGCGACCGGATCGCGCACATGCAGGATGGTAAAATCACGAAGATAGAGGATTTGAGTGCGAACTGACTGAGGTTCTGAAAAGGATGACTGTGGGGAGAGACACCCAGGTGGTAGCATGCAGGAAGGGTCAAGGGCTTGGGTTAGGGGGCGGTATGGCGCAGAGAGGGACCTTTTCGAAGTCGTGGGTAAGTGATGTAATAGCAGTGGCAATGTCCCCGGGCGTGCGGCATGTGCCCAAACCGGTCTGTGAAATAACTACCGAATTGAGGGACCGGGGTGTCTATGCGAGTGTATTAGTCCTGAACGCCGGCGACGGCACGCCATCAGACGCGCCAGTTAGAGGCGGGCATGGCGTAGCTTTCGGCTTGGAGTCGAGGGAGATGGATATAATCGGAAGACATAAGCTTGCGGTATTGCATCATGGTAACGTGAAGCAACATTTTATCTATAAAGTGCGGTTTCTGTTGAAACGGGTGAATGTCCCGGCAATCGTGCTCTGTCAATGTCCGGTAACTTTTAGAGATTTCGAGGAGATCGGGGTAAGCACGAGATTTAAAGCGGGTGATACACCGGGGAAAGTCATGGATATCGTCACAGGCATTGTACGGCATGAAAGCGTGCCACAAGAGAAGCTTGATGAGATCGTGAGCAAAGTAAAGAAGAGTCTTCGAGAACTATCACCGTAACTAATGCACGGCAACTATCACCATCTGCTGGGGACAAAGGAACGTATCCATGAATCCAATCACTATTTACCTGTTATAGCAGCGAAAAGAAGCAAAGAGAAAAGAAAGAAGAGATGAACTCGGGGATTACCGTGCTCTGGGATAGGGAAACGCCTTTTGAACGGTATCTTACGGAGCGGGGGTTTGATTGTGAGGTGGTAACACCGAAACTGGTAGCTGCGCCGTTCTTCTCCTGGCGAGCCTGTCGGTTAGCACTCGTGCCGGCGGGTTTTGGCAATCCCTTCTTCTCCGGCGTGCTGGCCGATCTCAGAGCAAACCGCCTGCTCATAACGGATTTTGTTAAAGCCGGCGGGACCCTCATCGTATCAGGAGCGCATTCACATAGTGACGCTTACAACTGGCTACCGCAGCCACTCACGTACGTGCGCGCGGAGCAAACGGTGAAAATAAAGCGTGTGAAGGAGAATAAGGCGGCCGTGATCGTGGAAACGGACGAATGTATGTGTGACGGCTACTTTGACGCGGTGGGTGAGGGCTGGGACGTAATATTAACGCTAGAAGGAGCAGAGGAGGAGAAAGCGATTTTGGTGGTCTTGGAATACGGTGCGGGTGAGATTATCGCGACAACCATCCATGAATACCCCTCCGATCGGTTCATTGAGTATTGTGTGAGGCGATGAAAGTGGCAGAGGATCGAACACTAATGGAACTGAGCACTTTGTTGGGTATTGATACGTTCATGCTGGTCGAGGAGAGTTACTCAGGGCAGAAGGGGATCGACAGAACACTGGAATATCTGGGCAACGTCAGAGGAGCGGATGTGTTAGAAGTGGTGAGGATCACGGACGAGAGCGACAAGCCACTCGGCATTGCCATGCGGGATAAAGACCTGGATTTCTGGATTATCTTCACCGATGTGATAGCACATAAGACGAGGAAAGGCGACTTCGAGGCGCTTGCAGGTAAGATCAAAGGAGCAGAAGAACGAGAGGCAAAGGTCATGCGTGAGCAGTTCCTGAATGGAGTGATCGAATTTTATTCGGTCGGCTTGGTGAACCGCTTATTTTGCGATTGCGATTTGCAGGAGGCGAGCTTTTATCCCAGGGATCGGATAGAGGCCTTGAAAGTAGTTTTAACCGACTTTTTGCGCGAATCAGGCATAGAGGCGGGAGAAACGACGAACGCACTTGAGATCGGCTGCGGTAATGGTGGCGCGACCATTGCACTGCACGAATTAGGTGTTTTTCCGCTCGCAATCGACATAAACCGGTGTGAAATTTGCAAAGGTTTAGAGGAGGGCGTGTTAAAGCCCGAGAGGACCATTGTACTGGATTGTACTCTTCTACCCTCTTTCTTTGGTAAAGAATTTGACGTGGTATTCGGGTTTATGGTGGGGAAGCTCACACCGTTTGAGCGATTCAGTTGGGAGAAGGTACTCAGAGCGGTACCAAAAGTGTTAAAAAGCAAAGGCAAGGTGTTTTTTACGGTATCAAACGAAGAAGAAACGGGCATTCTGAACGAGATATTGCAGGATCAGTTTGACGGGGTGATAAAGGAGAACAAAGCGGGTAAAGGTTATTTCGACGAATGGCTCTATATAGGCGAATTAAAGGACTAACACCAGCGCTCACGCGTAATGAATGCAGAACAGAATGCAAATTTAAAAATGCGAGACTACAATTCTTCAGTAAACGAATCCTACCTAAAGAAGCGGGCTTATTTCTTCCGTATCTTACGTTGAATCTGCTCGCGGCGCATCTTACGCCACTCTTCGACACCCTCTACCCACTCTTCGTGCCTCTTGTAGATGTAGTCCTGTGCGGCCATCAATATCTCCGTTGACTCACCGCGTAAGACCGTTTGAGGTACGTAATCCTTTACGGGCAATCCGGTCGTCATATCAAACGCATCTTCAGGCGGCTTATCTTGATCCACTTCTAACCCGAACCTCTCTGCAGCTTCAAATATTATTCCAGTCGCTATACCCCGAGGTATACGCAATCCATATTTTTTCTCTTCCATTTTATTTTTATTTTATCCCGCGCCTCCGCCTATCTCAGGCATACCGCCACCCTCAGCCATCTCTTCCTCTGCAAAACAATCCATGCAGAGGATTCTCCCTGCTCTATCTGCAAATTCCGTCACTTCTTTGCCACACTTGGCACATCGTACAATCTTTGAATCCGCTTTCGCTAATTCGCGCTGTATCCACCTTTTTCTTCGTTCTTCTGCGGTTTCCTCTTCCTCGGGTTCCTCGTTCTGCATTACTTACTAAATGGCGCTCGATTCATAAAAAGGTCGGTGCTATCGAACAACTATTCAGAGAATCGAGGCTCGGCTTTTTTGAGGGGACAAAACTAAACTTTAGCGATACTATACACAGAGTAGAGACAAAGCAACAGACGATGCCTATAAGTACAGATATCGGTGGGACCTTCACGGACTTCGTGATATTTGATAAGGGCGCGATAAGGACGTTCAAGGTGCCGTCAACGCCGCAGAAGCCAGAACTCGCGATTGAAGAAGGCTTGAAGCGATGCTCGCGCTCGCGTGCTGCGTCATTCTCGCACGGCACGACTCTGGCCACAAACGCGGTTTTAGAACGCAAAGGTGCGAGGACCGGCTTGATAACGACAAAAAGGTTTGCCGATATCCTGAAGATAGGGCGGCAGCAGCGCGCTCACCTTTACAAGCTCGATTCCGCCAGGCCGCAGCAGCTCGTTGATGTGTATTTCGAGATTACCGAGCGGATATCCGCGCAAGGCGAGATTTTGGCATCGCCAACGCGAGAGGAAATAGAGGCCGTGGCGGAGCGGATCCAATCTCTGGGTATTGATGCAGTTGCGATCTGCTTCTTATTTTCGTTCCTGAATCCCGCGAACGAGCGGCGTGTACGGGACAGCCTTGTTAAACGCGGGCTTGTGGTCTCCTGCTCTTCAACGGTTCTACCGGAATTCCGTGAGTACGAGCGGATGTCCACGACGGTCTTGGACGCGTATTTGAAGCGAACCGTTGAGACTTATTTAACCCGTATGGAGGCGCTGTTAGCGCGAAACGGAGTGGAGCAGTTTTACGTGATGCAGTCCAATGGCGGGGTGGTCAAGGCGAACGTTATGCAGCACAAGCCGGTGAATATGCTCTTATCCGGGCCGGCAGGCGGTGTAGCGGCTGCGAAGTTCCTGAGCGCACTCGTCGGCATGGACAATTTGATCACGTTTGACATGGGCGGCACGAGCGCGGACGTTTCCACTATCCTCAACGGTAACCCGTCCTGGACGTCAGAAGGCAGCATAAACGGCCTGCCGCTCAAAATGCCCATGGTGGATATCGTTACGGTTGGCGCGGGCGGCGGCAGCATCGCGTGGTTGGATGAAGGCGGCGCGTTACGCGTTGGCCCGGAAAGCGCAGGTGCCTCTCCCGGGCCTATTTGCTACGGACTTGGAGGAACGGACGTCACGGTGACCGATTGCGACTTGCTCTGTGGGTTTATCAATCCGAAGTACTTCGTCGGTGGCAAGATGTCCCTGGATACTGCAAAGGCGAAACGGCGTGTGGAACAATTTGCACGTGAAATGGGGTTGTCATTCGAGGATACGATTTTAGGCGTGTGGAAGATCGTGAACGCGAACATGATCAAAGCTTTGAGGTTAGTTTCCGTGGAGAGAGGCCTTGACGTTCGTGATTTCGCGTTATGTGCATTCGGCGGTGCGGGTCCCGTGCATGCAGCGGCACTGGCACAGGAGCTCGGCATTCCGAAGGTGATCGTGCCCTTTGCATCCGGCGTATTCTCTGCTTACGGCATCCTGGTATCAGATGTGCAACTGGATTACAGTCGCACGCACCTTCTTCGATTGAGCGAGGGCAAGGAAGAAGCGGAAGTGGAGGTAACGGAAGTGCTCGCGGATTTTATGGCGAAAGCCAGGAGGGAGCTTGCGGAGCAGGATATCGATTTCGAAGATGTAACCTTGATACCATCGTTGGATATGCGGTATGTAGGACAGAGTTATGAGCTCAATGCGGGCTTCACGACTGTGGCGGACGCACAGAAGCAGTTCCATGAGAGACACAACAGAATATACGGCTATGCGATGCCGGCTGAAGACGTAGAGATCGTTACTATTAGATTACGAGCGCTCGCATCCAGAGAGAGACCAGAACCACCGAAAGCACGTGTCGAAGCCAAAGGTGAACCCGTAGAGTATCGGGAAGTGCTGTTTGAGGAGGGCAAAGAGGAGACGCCGGTTTATCGACGGGAGGATTTGTCTGCGCAGTTCGAGCATGAGGGTGCGGCAATCATCGAAGCGAAGGATTCGACCACCGTTGTGCCGCTCGGCATGCGGTTCGCAGTGGATGGGTATGGGGATATCGTTATCGGTAAAAGAGAAAGCGTTTGAAACGCGTATAAAATTAAACCGATGAGGGAAACGAATCATCTCGTGGGAGGGAAAAAGCGAAGCTAACCATGTTTGATAAATGCCCGGGCGCCGCTACTATCCGTAGTCCTACAATTATCGTGAAGAAATGCCCGGAGTGTGGGGAAGAGGTAGAGCTCTTCTCGGACGAGATGCAGGTGAAATGCAGTACGTGTGGCTTTACGGTCTACAACGATTTAGAGTCGTGCATACAATGGTGCAAGTACGCGAAAGAATGCGTTGGTGAGCAGGTGTACAATCGTTACATGGCGGCGCGAACGAAGAAGGAGCGTGAATGAGCGAAAAGGTGAAGCGAAAGATAATAACGATAAATGAAGAACTCTGCACCGGTTGCGGCTTGTGTGTGCCGAATTGCCCGGAGGGCGCTCTGCAGATAATAGACGGAAAGGCACGACTCGTCAGTGATCTGATCTGCGATGGACTCGGTGCCTGCATCGGCGACTGTCCGGAAGGCGCAATTTCCGTGGAGGAACGAGAGGCGCAGGACTATGATGAGCGAGCAGTTATGGAAAACATAGTGAAGCAGGGGCAGAATGTGATAAAAGCACATCTGGAGCATCTCAAAGCGCATCACCAACGCGAATATCTCAAGACGGCACTCGATTTCTTGAACGAACGAGATATAGAAGTGCCTCCTCTCGATGCGGGGGCCTCGTACGGTGGGCAGGAGCATGCCAAAACGTTCGATCGGTGTCCCGGCGCACTGGTACTGGATTTCAGGGACGAACAAGAGATCTCGAAAGAGGGTAAGCTGGTCTCGAAAGGCGTATCACGGCTCAAACAATGGCCTGTGCAGATTATGCTTGTGCCGATAAGTGCGCCCTATTTCAAGGACGCGGATTTGTTGTTCGCCGCGGACTGCGTTCCGTTCGCGTATCCCGATTTCCACGAAGAGTTCTTGAAAGGCAAGATCGTGCTCGTGGGCTGTCCCAAACTGGACGACGCGGCTTTTTACGAGGAGAAGATCACCCGTATTTTACAGGAGAACACGATCAAGTCCTTGACCGTAGCGCACATGGAGGTGCCGTGCTGTTCTGGCCTAGAACGATTAGTTTCGGAGGCACTTAAGCGATCAGGGAAGAAGATACCCCTAAACGAGGTGGTCATCGGGGTCAGAGGAGAGATTATTGCAAGAAGAACTCAGGAGGTGGAAGAATGAATCATAATACGGGCCAAAGTGGCCTGGAGGAGCTTGTAGCGCATGCGATAAAGGTAGTTGATCTGGCGGCTTATCAAGCGGGTGCGGTGGTGAGTCGGACGGTAATCGATAAAAAGGCGGGGACCGTAACCTTCTTCGCGTTTGATGAGGGGCAAGGCTTGAGCGAGCATACCGCACCTTTTGACGCACTGGTTTATCTTCTCGATGGAGAAGCAGAGATTGTCATCTCGGGCAAACCGCTCCGCGTGAAGGCAGGTGAGATGGTTCTCATGCCCGCCAATGAACCACATGCGCTGAGAGCCGTGAAGCGATTTAAAATGCTATTGACAATGCTACGGTCTTAACGTGAACCCATAGGATCGCAATTTTGAGGTAGCTTTGGATACAGAGGATCACAGGGGATTTGAGATGAGGGTATGTAGGAATAAGCTGCAAAGAATTTGGGATAGTTAACCTCAATGCTCAAAAGCGAAAGGCATATATACATTCTCAAACATAATATGAGTAAGATAAAAACCCCCTCGATAGGTTGTAAATAGAAGGTTGGAAATGATTCAAGATAGAAAAGTCCGCGGAAGAGATGCTTTTCAAACTGATCCGAGGTTTTCAACAGATGACGGCCTCTATTACTCCACACCGAAAGGGCTGTTTTATCTGGGGTTATCAGAAGAAGTTTTGAGTAATCAATCATTGAAGGATCTGAAAGGAAAAATTCAATTAATTTTTACCTCCCCTCCGTTTCCTCTAAACAGAAAGAAAAAATATGGGAACCTTCAAGGCTCAGAGTACGCCTCATGGCTATCAAGCTTTGCTCCTTTGTTTTCGGAGTTTTTAACACCAGATGGTTCTATCGTCATAGAATTAGGGAATGCATGGAACCCTGGGGCCCCAACAGTCTCCACACTTCCCATGGAAGCCCTTCTTAAGTTCAAAGAAATAGGTAACTTTCAACTTTGCCAAGAGTTTATTTGTTATAATCCTGCCCGTTTACCCACACCAGCACAATGGGTGACAATAGAACGAATTAGAGTGAAAGATGCGTTTACGAGACTCTGGTGGTTTAGTCAATCTCCTCGGCCCAAGGCAAACAACCGTCAAGTCTTAGTAGAATACAGTGCTGCTATGAAGAAATTATTAAAATCTAGGAAGTATAACCCTGGCCGACGACCATCCGAGCATGTTATTGGTGAACAATCTTTTTTAAAGGACAATAATGGAGCTATTGCACCTAATGTCATTATAGCAGCCAACACGAGTTCATTGGATTCTTATTTAGATTATTGTCGCGAAAATGGTTTAGAGCACCATCCTTCGAGAATGCCTGCTGATTTGGCTGAGTTTTTCGTGAATTTTCTTACTGAAACAGACGATTGGATAATGGACCCCTTCGCAGGAAGCAACGTTACCGGAGCGGTAGCAGAAAGATTAGGAAGGCGATGGATTTCAATAGAGCCGAACGAAGAGTACGCAAAGGGATCGATCGGAAGGTTCGTCAAAGCAGGGATTGAGACAGAAGTTTTTAAGAATTGAGAGTTGTCGTATATGATTGAAAAAAATAATAAAGGACAAACAAATTCAGAATTAAATCTTACTAAATTTGAGCCTAAGCCAGAATACAACACTGAAGATAATATAATAATTCATGATTTCTATTCTCCATGCTTAGCTCTTTCTGTACGCTATGAAAGAGCAGTTGGCTATTTTAGGGCAAATATCTATAGAGAGCTTGGTGAAGATCTACTAAATTTTGCCAAACGTGGCGGTAGAATATTGCTAGTATGCTCGCCAGATATTCCAGTGTCTGATGAAGAAGCTGCGAGAGAGGGGTATGAATTAAGAGGAAAGAGGTCAGAGCTTGAGCAAGAAATTACTTTGTTGTATGTATTAAAGGAAATGTCGAAAGATCCAAAAGAGTATGATTGCTTAAATATGCTACGACTTCTTATTGAAAAAAGTTCAATGGAACTTTATATCGCAACCAGACATGGCGGTATATATCATAGAAAAATGGGTGTGTTTTATGATTCAGATGGTAATTATATAGCCTTTTCGGGCTCTGGGAATGAAACTCGGAGAGCTGTTGGATCTTTTGAAGACTGGGGAAACGATGAGGAGTTTGATGTATATCGAAGTTGGGGGAATGAATTTGAGGCACATAAGGCAGAAACAAAAGCTAGGTATTTTAAAAAACTAATTGCCGGCGGTACAATAAACACTAAGGTTCGCCCTATTAATGAAATAGAGCGAGAAGAGTTAGCGAAATTTCGATCTCATTTAACGTTCGAGGATTGTAGAGCGGGAGCTAGAGCTAGGAACCCCTCTCATATTCAAAGCGAAGAGAAGTTACGTCCTAGCTACGAAGTAGAAATTGATGGACGAAAAGTATCCCCTTTTTACTACCAAATCCAAGCAATCGAAGCGTGGGGAAAAAATAATCGTGTCGGGATGCTATCAATGGCTACGGGAACGGGAAAGACTTATACTGCTTTGTTTGCCGTTTTAGATTTAATTAGACAGGGACGTCTTGTTGTCATACTTATTCCATCAAAAATTCTATTACAGCAATGGTATGATATTGTATTAAAGTTTTTCCCAGAAGTGCCAATTCTTGCAGCTGGGGGAGGACATAATTGGAAAGCGAATGCCATGAAAAGGATATTTGTATCGGATATCGCTAAACCAAGGATTATAATATCTACGATGGCTACAGCATCCTCTGAGGAATTTATAGAGTTTTTAAGCCAAGCAAAAAATCCAATCCTGATTGTTGATGAAGCTCATAGGATAGGAAGTCCAATATTTAGAAAAGTTTTAGATAGAATATCCTTTAAAGAACGTCTTGGGCTGTCAGCCACACCCGAGAGATTATTCGATACTGAAGGAAATTTAGTGATACAATCTACATTCGGAGGTATACCAGTTTACAACTTACCTATTGATGGAAAAGTCAAATTGTCAGAAGAAGATGAGGAAGAGATATCTATATTGGGAAAATTCTTAAGCAGGTACAACTATTATTTTGAAATCGTAAATCTTAACAGGGAAGAGCAAGAACAATGGGACAAAAACACAGCAGAAATAAAAAAATACATAGCCAACAATCCTTCTGTATTGGATTCTAAAAGAGCGTCAAAAGAAAATATTGAAAAATTGGAACTATTATATATTAAGAGAGCTAGAATTTTAAAGAAGGCACAGGGTAAAGTCGAATGTGCCTGCAAAACTATCGCAGAACGCTATCAATCAGAAAGTAGATGGATAATCTATTGTGAAGATGAAGAACAAATGAACACTGTAGCAGAAGCAATACGTAAAAAACATGATAATCTGCCGGTGCTCATCTACCATTCTGACATGAGAGATGCGGAGAAAGAACGGACTATCCAATATTTTGAGCGACATCCGAGTGTTATTGTAAGTATTCGTTGTCTTGACGAGGGGGTTGATATCCCTGTAGTTGATGGAGCGTTGATTCTTGCATCATCTACCAATCCACGGCAATACATTCAGAGGAGGGGTAGAGTACTTAGAAAAGCTAAAGGCAAAAGGATAGCTACAATAGTTGATGTATTGGTATTGCCCGAAAAAACGGACGAGGATGTTTTAATGCCAGTAATAAGAAGTGAATTGTCTCGTGCTTGGAACTTTGCAAAAAATGCAAATAATGCCGAAATTACACATGAACTATGGAAAATAGGGAATATATATGGCGCTGATCTCATTACAGATAATGAAATAGCCCTATCAGAAGAGATGTTGGAGGATTGACTATGGATTTCGAGGAAATGGTTTCGGTGTTGAAGAAAGTGAACAAAGAGAGGGATGAACAAGTTGATGAAAAATTCTTAGAACAAATATTAGCTTTAGTTATAAAGAATCCATTAGATTCTGATAGAGGGAGATGTCAAGACCAGATCATGGAGTTAATAAAGCAGAGAGGAGGTGATTAACATTATAATAAAAAAAATCGAAATGCTTAATTTTGGTCCGTATTATGGAAACCATGAACTCTCATTTCTGAATGATGGCATAGGTATTCATCTTATTAGGGGGGGTACTGGGCAAGGAAAAACATCTATTCAGCGAGCAATATTATGGGCTCTGTATGGTGTTGTCTCTGATAGGAAAGGAGAGAAAATCAGATTAACTTCATTACTGAATCATACCGCCAAGAAAAAGGATATGTATAAATATGCTGTCCAAATCAGTTTTATCCATGAAGGGGAGAATTGGATTATAGCAAGGGCTACTATGGCAAATAGGCATATTGATCATAAGTATGAAGAAGGAATGAAAATAGAGGTTTATAAGAATGGAAAAATTGTTCCCGACCCAGAACATGAAATACAGAGAATATTACCTTCATCTATAAGTCGATTCTACTTTTTTGATGGTGAAATGCTTCGCGATTACGAAGAACTTCTAGAAGAAGATAGTATGGCTATGGCTTTGCTAAAAGATTCGATTGAGAGTGTTCTCGGTCTCCCATATTTTAAAACAGCCCGCAGCGATCTAGATTCTGTGAAAAAGAAGTTCGAAAGAGAAAGAGGCAGGATTCTAAGACAACTCGGTGGAGCTGATTGGGAACAATTAGCTGAATTCCAGCAGATACTAGAGGGAGATTTAGAAGAGCTTGAGAGATCACTAGATGAAATAGAATACCAAAAAAGGAAGCTGGATGCGGAGATTGCTGCTGATAAAAGAAAATTGGCCGATATGAAAGAGGTCCGAGATCTCGCCAACCAGAGAATAGCTATAGAAGAGGGAATTAAAAATCGGGAAGATAAAAAAGGCAGAAAAACGGATGAGAGAAGTGTTCTCGTCGAAAAATTGTACAAAAATGTGTTAGCTCCAATTGCAACTAACTTAATTCAACAATTAGAAATAAAATCTAAGCAATCACTCGAGAAGTATAATCAAAAACAACAAGCGATAGAACGGGCTAGGATTCTTAAGGAAGGAATATCAAAAAGTAAATGTAGTTATTGCGGTACTATATTGGATCCAAAAAAATTGGCAGAGTTTGAACGAGAGTTGGAGGAGACAAAAATCAAAATTGATCAGCTCACTCAGATTCCAGAACCTGATTTATCTTTTGAGATTAGTAAAACTGCATTAGAAAACATGACCAATTCTTTAACATCTCCTAATGAGTTAAAAGAAAAAGATGAGCAAATTATTGAAATTGAATATGAGATTCAGCGATTACGATCTGAATTAGAACAAGTAAAATCTAAACTTGAAGGTGTAGATGCTGAGGAGCCTAAAAAACTAGAGATAAAGATACGGCAGAGTGAATTTGAATCAGGAAGATTAAAAGGAATAATAGAAGAAAAAGAGAAAGAAAAGTTAAAACTACTCGAAAATAAAAGCGAATTAGATCGACAAATAGCCGCGATTCCCCAAGGGCAATTACAAAAATTAAATAAAAAAATAGAGTTTATAGAAAAAGTTCGGAATATATTCGAGAAGTCCGTGTCTAGTTTTAGAGAAGAGCAAAAAGATAGAGTTGAAAACACAGCAACGGAGATATTTAGACAGATTCGATCTAAAGAAGACTTCGATCGACTGGAAATAAATAATCGCTATGGTTTAAGTATAATAACAAAGCAAAAGACGGTTCTTAATCGGAGCGAATGGCGCTCTTCGGGAGAAGAACAGCTCGTTGCATTGTCTTTGATAGGGGCTCTTAACAATTGTGCCCAAGTTGAAGCGCCAATTTTTATGGACACACCTTTTGGGAGGTTTGATGTTGAGCACGGAGAACGTGTGCTTAAATACCTCCCTAAAATGTCCAAGCAATTGGTGTTGCTGGTTACTGATAGGGAATTTAGGGAAGGAGATGAAGTTCACCTGAGTGGAAATATAAAAACAGATTTAACCTTAAGGTATAAGGGAGAAGAAGAGGGAAGTATTATACTTCCTACTATCGCAGGAGGGCAGGTATAATGAATGAAGCTTTTGGAAGAGTGATAACAATCCCTGCAAGTGACAATGCTAAAACACAAATGAAACAATTGGTCACTCAAGGGCTATTTAAGGAACAGCGAGATGTCTGGCGTCTCGGTGCAGCTCTAGGAATAGCAAAGGGGAGAACAAAGGAAGTCGGAAAAAGAGAAACATTCCAAAACGTAAATAGCCTAGACCCAGATGGAATTTTTGCTGCTATAATGCTTGGTCTTTATCCCAACTTAAAGCCTGAAGAGAGAGTTAAAAAGTTGGTTGATCATGCAGAATGGGGAATAAACGAGATAGCCCACCAAAATGATATAGGGACACTCGACTTCTACAGTTATGCAGCTGAAATAGAAAAGCGATGAAATCAGATAATATTTAACTGACTTGAATAAACGCACAAATCTAAGAATATGGGGGATAGCGATGAAGCAGAAGCAGATAAAGATAATAGTTGAGAAACACCAGGAGGGCTACGTAGCGTATCCCCGTGGGCTAAAAGGCGTGGTCGTTGGCGAGGGTAATACGTATGAGGAAGCGCTCGCAGATGTAAAATCCGCTATCAAATTCCACATTGAACCCTTTTGGAAAGATAGTTTCGAGTTCAACGAAGTTACCGAAACGTTTATTGCAGAAGTGGCGGGTTGATGAATGGTATGTTTGAGTGAGTGAGCGCCGCCACTTTTGAAAGGAAAGGGTTGGTTAGTTATATAATATGCGGGGGCGTATGATGCAGTACAAACGGAAATTTGCAAACCATGATCCCGCTCTTAGAACAGTATCCTTTACTGGCCGAGAAGCTTCCCTATGTCTCGTTGGGCGAATTTCCCACCCCGGTAGCGAAGCTTCATCGATTGGGTGAGGATATAGGCGTAGAAAATCTGTACCTAAAACGAGACGATGTGAGCGGCAAGCTCTACGGCGGCAACAAGACACGGAAATTAGAGTTTATCCTGGGGCACGCGCTGCGCACGGACGCAAAAGCGGTGTTTGCCTTCGGTTTTGCAGGTTCTAACCATGCCGTGGCGACCGCCATCTATGCACAGCAGGTGGGCCTCAAGAGTATCTCGATGCTCATGCCGCAGCCGAATGCACAGTATGTCCGTCGCAATCTTCTTATGAGCCATTATTGTGGGGCGGAACTCCATCAACACCGGAATGTGCCGCTCGTCATTATGGGAACCTTTTATCAAATACTCAGACATAAACTAAGATATGGCTATTCCCCTCAGGTCATTCCTCCTGGTGGCTCATCGCCCCTCGGGGCGACGGGTTTTGTCAATGCGGCATTCGAACTCAAAGAGCAGATCATGAGCGGAGAACTACCAGAGCCAGATCGTATTTACGTCGCCTTGGGTACCACGGGCACAGCCGTCGGGCTCATGCTGGGGCTCAAGGCTGCAAACCTCAAAAGCCGCGTGATCTCGGTACGGGTGGCCGATGAGCAATTTGCCAACGTGCGAAAAATGGTCACGCTCTTTCATGAAACGAACTCGTTCCTGTGCTCATTGGATCCATCCTTTCCCGCATTCAAAATCTCTGAGAAGGATATAGCTATTACGCACGACTTTTTTGGAGAACGGTACGCGCTCTTCACGGAGGAAGGAATGGAGGCCGTAACCCGCATGGAGAAAGAAGAGGGCATTACGTTGGACGGTACTTATACCGGTAAAGCAGTTGCCGCACTCATAGCGGATGCGCAAAAACACGTTTTACGGGATCAGATCGTTCTCTTCTGGAACACCTACAACTCGCGCGATTTCTCCAACGCTCTATCGACCGTTGATTATCGCCAGCTACCTCGATGCTTTCATCGCTATTTTGAAGAGGAGGTCCAGCCCTTGGATAGATTATCTGGGAAAGGAGGAAGAATTTAGAATGCTTAGGTTAGGAGAGTGAGATATTCTTAAAAGGGATGTCAAATATACTGGACCCGGTAACACTGGAAATCCTGAAGAACGCATTTACCGCCGTGCCGGAGGAGATGGGCGCGGCATTGAAACGGACGGCATACTCGCCGAACATCAAGGAGCGGATGGACGCGTCCTGTGCCGTCTTCAACTCGAAAGGCCGGATGCTGGCGCAGGCGGAGCATATCCCGGTGCATCTGGGCGCGATGCCACTCACCGTTGCGTTCGCCTTGCGACACGTTGAAGACTTGCAGGAAGGCGACCAAATCGTGGTCAACGATCCGTATCATGGCGGCTCGCACCTGCCCGACCTCACGTTGATCAAACCGGTATTCTACGCGGATGAGTTGGTCGGTTATGTTGTTAATCGAGCGCATCATGCGGACGTCGGTGGCATCTCGCCGGGCTCGATGCCGGGTAACAGCACCGAGATCTTCCAGGAAGGGTTGATAATCCCTCCCTGTAAACTGGTAGTCGGGGGTCAGGAGAATGAGGGAGTTTTTGCGATCATAAAGGCTAATACGCGCACGCCGGCGGAGCGTGTCGGGGATATACGGGCGCAGATCGCCGCGAACAATGTGGGCGCACTGCGAGTCGCGGAACTCATCAAGAAATACGGCGCTGATACCTACCACGAGTTTGCGGAAAGCATCATCGCATACAGCGAGACGAGGATGCGGCACGCGATCTCAGCAATGCCAGATGGCACGTATACCGCAGAGGATTTTCTGGACGACGATGGCATTACCGACGAACCGGTAAAACTCGCCGTGAGCATAACAATCGCGGGCAGTACAATTGTCATAAATTTTAACGGCACCGATCCACAAAGAAGAGGGAATATTAATGCTCCGTACGCGGTTACGCTCTCGGCTGTTTACTACGTCTTGCGCTGCGTGACGGACCCGGAAATACCGTCGAATCATGGCTGTTACCTGCCTCTGACCGTTCACGTACCTGAAGGGTCTGTTTTGAATCCGAAACCACCCGCGGCGGTATCCAGCGGTAATGTGGAGACCTCACAGCGGATTGTGGATGTCCTGCTCCTTGCATTACATGAAGCGCTTCCTGATCGGATCCCGGCGCAATCGCAGGGCACGATGAACAACGTCGTAATCGGAGGGGTAGATAACTCTGGCAAGAGCTTTACCTATTACGAAACCATTGCCGGCGGTCAGGGCGCATTACCCTTTAAAGACGGCGAGGATGGCGTTCACACGCACATGACGAACACGGCGAACACGCCGATAGAAGCCTTGGAGCTCTCGTATCCGCTGCAGGTGGAGAAATACGAACTGATTCCAGAATCAGGAGGAAAAGGCACGTTCAGTGGTGGCGGGGGCATACGAAGAGCGATTCGTGTGCTGGTTGATAATGCGACGCTCTCTCTGCAATCAGACCGGAGGAAATACCAGCCGAAAGGCTTGCAGGGCGGCGAGAACGGACGAGCAGGGAAGAATTACGTGCTGAGAGCTCAAAAACGGATCGATTTGCCTTCAAAAGTGACAATGCAGCTTGAAAAGGGGGATATCGTGGTACTCGAAACGCCCGGTGGTGGCGGTTATGGTAAGAGCTTGTGATACATACAACGCATTTATACGGGCTCCTTTTACTCTCCTTTCTCAATTAACACAAATAAGGTATTGTACATAAGTGTAAAGTGCAAAGCAAGGTGTGCGAAAAGATGAGTCGAGCTAAGCATGCGTGGGCATCCAACGCGGCGTTCCTATCCGTTCCAGCACTCGTTATCCTGGCACTCTTTCTCGCTAGTGTATCATTCGTTCCTGCTGCCACGGCACAGAGCACGGTATCGCTCTATTACTTTTATGGTGCCGATTGCCCGCATTGCCAGGAATTTACGCCGGTTATCAATGAGCTTGCACAGGAGTATCCGGAGCTCGACGTACATAAATGTGAGATTTCCTACAACGAAACGAACAGCGACCTTTTTAACGCCTTTATTCAAGCGTATGATCCGCCCGCCGTTGACATTCCTGCGGTCTTCATCGGTAATTCAGCGGTAATCGGCCTCGAGCTGAGCAAAGAGCGGCTGGAGGCTGAAATAGCGTTCTGCTTGGAGAACGAATGCCCCGATCCGATTTTACTCGTGCAGGGCCAGAATGGGGAGGAATCAGTCGACCAACAGTCGTCGTTGTTTCTTCTGCTCATCAGCACGGCATTAATCGAGGGGATCAACCCTTGCGGGTTCGCAGTCCTGCTCGTGCTGCTTGCGTCGCTGCTCATGGTGAAATCGAAGCGCAGCGTGCTCCTTGTAGGTCTGGCGTTCATTGCAAGCGTTTTCGTCACGCATTTGCTCGTTGGGTTTGGCATTCTGGAGTTTTACCTCGTTTCGGGTATCTCACCCCTTTTACGGACGGTTGTTATTGTGATCGTCATTCCGGCAGGCCTCGTCAATATCCTGGATTTCTGGCGTGAAAAGTCGACTCTGGCAATCCCCACGTTTATCAAGCCGACGCTCGGCCAGCTTGCTCGCTACGGCTCAATTCCTGCTGCGGTGCTTTTAGGAGTTCTGGCGACCATTGCGGGACTTCCCTGCACCGGACCGATCTATCTCACGATGCTCGATCTGATCGCAGACGTCCCGTCAAAAACCGTCTTTTATCTCATCGCTTATAACGTCTTCTACGCCCTGCCCTTGTTGGTGGTCTTTGCTCTCGTTTATAAAGAGACCTCTGCTGAGGATGTCGAAGCATGGCGAAAAGGTAAGCGGAAGTACATGAAGCTCATCGGCGGTGTGGTAATGGTCGCTATCGGTATCGCGATGCTTATCGGCGTTATTTAGTGGCACCAATGAGGTGTACGTAGCTATTCGGCTGTTTCGTGTACGCGGAAGTAATGCTTTAATATCGCCACGATCTTTTCGGTGTCTCCCTCGCTCTTCTGGTGAATTTCGACTAAACCGTTCTTGATTTCGAGATCATTCTGGCCGAATTTCAGCTTGGCATCGCCGGATTCATCCGCATAGCGGCTCAGTACGCTTCTGATCGTCTCGTCAATCGAGTTAAGCGTGGCTTCCATGCCACACGGTGGGGTACACATAATATCCTCGGGCCTGAATGTTACCCGGTATGTCTTCACGTTCATGAGACCGTTTACGTAATTACAAGCACTGCTATAATAACTTCTGATTGGGCTATCGATTTGTAGCTGGGGTAGAGTTATCTACCGGTAAGACCAATAAGCAGATATATATGTTAGCTTTATGTAATTGTTAAGTAAACCAAAAAAGGTTACACATCGATGTATTCGTTTTTATGAGTCCTCTTTTCTTTCTTTTTCTGTAAAGGAGGATTA
>JAFGHB010000058.1 GCA_016930255.1 Methanomicrobia archaeon
GTACGTGCACGAGCCCTCGAAACAATAGTAATCTCGAACTTCACACCCATCACCATAAACATAACAGCCATCGTTATCGCTGCAATTATCGCTCGATACAACGGTGTATGTGCAATTCCCTCCTGAGCAGTAATAGTCCCTATATTCTCTTAGGTCTCCATTGCAGTACCAGCCATCGTAGTCACTGCAGTTCTCTACCAATTGATCCTCCGCCCAGCTGGTGTGCTCGGTACATACTCCACCGTCACAATAAAAATCATGAAATATTTGATGTTTCCGCACCGTATCGCCGGAACAGTAGTAAACATAACCGTCGTAATAATCGGTATGTCTATTTGAGTAATTGTACGTGCACGTGCCCTCAGAGCAATAGTAATCTCTATCTTCACAGCCGTCATCATAAACATAACAGCCATCGTGAGTATCGCAGTTCGCAATCTGAACCCTGAAGTGAGCTGCTGGACCCCAGTTTTCTGCGTCATCCTTTGCTCGCACATGGAAGTACCAGGTGTCAAATGTTAAATTGGTGTAGGAACTAGTATTTTCGGACGTATCGCACGTTTCATCAGGCGTTGTAGATGCGGAATTATCGAGGACATAGCTATAGCAGGCGATTCCAGACTGATTTACCGGGGTTGTCCATGAAAATACTGGACTCGAATTGCAATAGCTGAGATTTTCATCCGGATGTGTGGGCGACGAAATAATCGGAGCTTCTGGCGGTTCTCCATCGGCTACTGGAGTAAACGGTAACTCATCTACCACGTCATCAGCCATCGAGATATTGCTCGCGTTTATCGCAGCAAAGCCGGCTAGAACAAGGTCATCATGAGAGCGCCTGATTGCGCTTCCTATACCGTCAGCATCAACAACCGGTTTGCCGCCGCCTGTGCCTACGCTCAATAAAATGAGCTGTTTGTTCACGTTCACGTTCTCGTAATAGGTGCCGCTGTGCACGCAGATGGTCTCCCCTGCAGTGGCATTATCCACTGCATGCGAGATCGGCGTGCAGCTCAGGTTTAAATCGCCACCATCGTGCCACCCGCCGGTCTCGTTCACAGACAAATTGCCGCAGTCGCAGTCGAGAGTAGTGACACTTGCTACCGTCGTTAGAAGCACGAAGGCAGAAATGAATGCAATCGCTACAGTAATTATTTTTTCATTCATTTCCTTCATTGCTTTTCCACCGCTATAACTGTCATCTACATTCGCACATGTATATTTAAGCCTTCCGCTTTCGTGCACGCTCAGTTCATGCTCGATAGGAATCACACGCCGGAACCTTGCAAACGGGCAATTGTTATAAAGTGAGAATGCGGTGACGCTGATGAGTGTTTGTCTTGGGATAGGCGAGTGGCAGCGAGAAAATATCCTCACATCTGAGGCCCACAGCAAGCATTAAAACTTAACGTGCGAACCGAATTTCTGAGGGGCGAGGGCGCCTTCAAACGTGCTCTATCGCTGTGTGGTCGGAGATCTCAGAGTTCGTTGTGCACAAATCGGTAATGCTCAGCTTGTGCACGTCATCATTCCCCGTGAGCCGTGCGAAATCCTTCAATTCCTCGGTAGAAACGTGCAAGAAGTTCTCTAATCTCTTCGCCGAGATCTCTACGTTCAGCCTCGACCGTAACGCGGGATCGTGCGTGGTCACGCCAACGGGACAGTTGCCGGTATCGCAGAGCCGGTACTGCTGGCACGCGCACGCCATTAAGGCTGCAGTACCAATAGCCACGGCATCGGCACCAAGAGCCAGCGCTTTGGCGAAATCCGAGGAAACCCGCAAACCACCGGTGATAACGAGCGATAGATCTTTCACACCGCGTTCATCCAGGAACTTCCGTGCTCGATACAGTGCAAACAGGGTGGGCACTGAGGTAGCATCCTTAACGAACTTCGGCGAGGCCGCCGTTCCACCGGGCCGACCATCAATCGTGATAAAGTCCGGCTGTGCATACGCGGCAACCTCCAGATCAGCTTCGATATTGCCCGCGGCGATTTTAACCCCAATGGGCTTGCCGCCCGATTGCTCCCGCAGCCACGCGACCTTGCTCTTCAGCTCGTCTTTTGTTCGTATATCCTCAAAATGCGCGGGGCTCACGATATCGGTCCCTTCCGGATAGCCGCGTATCTCCGCAATCTCTTTCGTCACTTTCTCCGCGGGCAGGTGAGCACCCATGCCCGGTTTCGTCGATTGCCCTATTTTCAGTTCAAAGGCATCCGCGCTCTTCAGGTTCTCGTCCGTAACACTATACCGGTTCGGCACGTATTCGAAGATGTACTTGTAGGCGTTTTCACGTGATTCCTGCAGGATTCCGCCTTCGCCTGAGCACATTGCCGTTTTAACGGCGGCGCTCCCCTTTGCCAGGGCGATCTTGACCTCGCGTGACAGTGCGCCGAAGGACATATGCGTCACATAAATCGGCGTCTCGATGATCAACGGATGCTTTGCTTTTGGGCCTATAACCGTCCTCGTGTTCACGGGTTCTTCCGCGCTCAGCGGTATTCTCGCAAGCTGCGCGCCCTTTATCAGGATGTCGCCCCAGGAGATTACCTGTTTGGTTGTGCGCATCGGCTCGATGATCGATTCTCCGGTTACCGCTATTCTGTGGATATCGGCCATATGGGTCTCTAAAGCGTCTGATTTCCCTCCCCTCACACCCTGGTAACTGGTGACCTCAGCCTTTTTCGGATAAGAAACGGCAATTTTCGTTTTTGCACCACACTGAGGGCACGTTATTTCCGTTGTTTGCTCCTCAATTCCCGGTTCTCCTTCAAGGGGCACCAAATGTGTCTTATCAGAGCCGCAGATGGGGCACCGCCAGTCGTCTGGGAAGTCTTCGGGCTTCGTGCCTGGCTTAATACCTGTGTTCGAATCGCCTCTTATTGCATCGTATTCGAACATGTTGCAGACATTGCAACGGTACCGCGTCCCGCTCGCGCGGCCTTGCTCTTTTACGTCCATTTTTAGGTGTTCAGGGATTCTTTTCCCTCCTCGTCTCTGAAGTTGATGTACCCGTGCGTGCCGTCGCAGAAGGGTTTGTGCGACGAGTGCCCGCATCTGCAAAGCCACATCTCCGGTTCTATTTTAAGTGACTCCCCTCTGGACGTTTTGAAGTTCTTGAGATCCCGAACGGCATACGGGCCGTTCAGGGTCACTTCTATGACCGGCTTTTCCCGTTTTATAGGCGTCATCCTGAAACCTCCACTACGCTAGCTAGATTTTCCATACATACTGCGCTTGGACATTTATACTTTTCTCTACACTATCATGAGTCAAGTGGACAACAACGTAACGCCCGCTGCTCACCTCACCGGCGCTACAGGCCAGCAGAGATCATCAGAAGAAGCTATAAACCCTCGTATCGTGCCTAAACCACGTCCACCGCTACGATCCGCTCACCTGCCTTCACGTTCATCAAGCGGACACCCTGCGTGTTCCGTCCTTGAACGGGGATTTTTTTCACCGCGATTTTCGTCACCATATTGTCCGACGTGGCAATCATCAACTCGTCATCATTCTGTACCTGCTTGATACACACTACCTTGCCGTTCCGTGCGCTGGTTTGAATGCTAATCACGCCTTTGCCACCCCGATGCGTCTCTCTGTAAGTCTCCAGTTTCGTTCTTTTGCCATAGCCGTTCTCTGTTATCGTAACGAGTCGTGAATCACCCAAACTCAAGTCCACCGCCTCGATACTTGCTATCGCATCGCCCTTCTCCAATCTCATCCCGCGTACGCCTGCTGCGTATCTACCCATCTCCCGCAATTCATCTTCATGAAAGAGTATCGCCTTCCCGTTCTTCGCGCTTAAAATAATGCCGGTCTGCGCTTCGCCTTTTATCAACGCTACGTCGGTGAGCCGATCGTTCTTCCTTTGATCTACCTTAACGGCGACGATGCCCGTAACGCGTATCGCCTTCAGGCTCACGAGTGCGCTCCGCTTCACCACGCCTCGTTTGGTCGCGAAGACGATATAGGCATTCTCTATAGCGTCATCAACAGCTTCAGGTATGGCGAGAGCCGCTGCAAACTTCTCCTCTCCCTCTATTGCTGAGCCCACGCCAGGAAGGTTCACCAGTGGTTTCCCTTTTGCATGCCTGCTCGTTTGAGGAATCACGTACGTCTTCACCTGATATGCCCTGCCAGCTTCGGTAAACAGAATCAGACGTTCTCTCGTGGACGCACGTATGAAATACGAGATGACATCGCCTTCTCGCTTGTCTATAACGGCGATGCCCTTGCCTCCTCTCAGTTGCTGCTTAAAGATCTTCGCGGGCAATCGTTTCACGTAATCGCGCTCGGTAAAATAAAGGGCTACTTCCTCCTCCTCGATGAAATCACGCTCGCTTAGCGAGACCACATCCTCTATCTCTGTCCTTCTCGCATCGCCGTACTTCGACTTCAGGTCCAGCAATTCTTCTTTAATAACGCCGAATATGCGTGCCTCACTTGCCAGAACCTCCGTCAGCCACGCTATTTTTTGTTCCAGCTCCGCGCGCTCGGTTTCTATCTTGTCACGCTCCAGAGCGCTCAATCGCGAGAGCCGCATATCCAATATCTCTTTCGCTTGCGCCTCGCTCAGTTCGAATCGCGCGATTAATGCGTCTTGGGCGGTTTTGCTATCGCTGGACGCTTTTATTATCTGGATCACCTCATCGATATTCGTTATCGCGATGATCAAACCTTCTAATATGTGTTTACGCTTCTCTGCCCGTTCTAATTCGAACTGCAGCCGTTTTATCGTTACCTCTCTACGGTGCTTTATATAAAATTCGATGAGTTCCCTGAGCGTTAATACGCGCGGTTCGCCGTCCACGAGCGCGAGATTGATGACGCCAAATGTGGTTTCCAATTGCGTGCGCTTATAGAGCCGGTTCAAGATAATCGGAGCGTTCGCACCAGGTCTCAAGGATATGACAATCCGCATCCCCTTGCGGTCTGATTCGTCCCGCAGCCCTGTAATGCTGTCCACCTTGTATTTCCGGACGAACTCTGCTATCTCTTCCACCAGTTTGCTCTTGTTTACCTGGTACGGGATCTCCTTTATGATAATTTGATCTCGTTTACCTTTGCTTTTCTGCTCGATATCGACCTTGGCTCTCAGCCTTATACTGCCTCTGCCGGTCTCATACGCCAGTTTTATACCCTCGTAGCCGGATATGATCCCGCCAGTAGGGAAATCAGGGGCCGGTATTATCTCCATCAACTCTCCGATACTCACATCCGGCTCGTCTATTACTCGTATAATGCCATCGACCACTTCTGATAAGTTATGTGGCGGCATATTCGTGGCCATACCCACCGCAATACCGGACGAGCCGTTGATCAGGAGGTTCGGGATCTTTGCAGGCATAATCTTCGGCTCTTTCAGTGTATTATCAAAATTAGGGCTCCAGTCGACGGTATCTTTGTCAAGATCGACCAGAAGTTCCTCGGCTATCTTCGAGAGTCGCGCTTCGGTATATCGCATTGCAGCCGCGGAATCACCGTCTATGCTGCCGAAATTGCCCTGGCCATGAACCAGCGGGTAGCGGTATGAGAAATCCTGTGCCATTCTCACCATAGTATCGTACACGGCAACGTCACCGTGAGGATGGTACTTACCAAGGACATCTCCGACTATTCGCGCGGATTTCTTATGCGGCCGATTGTGCGTGACGCCGAGTTCGTGCATGCCGTACAATATACGCCGATGCACGGGTTTCAGACCGTCACGAACGTCCGGGAGTGCCCGCCCTACAATTACGCTCATTGCGTAGTCGATGTATGAACTCGTCATCTCTTCCGCAACGCTGACCTCTATGACTCGTTCGCGTTCTTCACCCGGCTCCTCGTTTACCTCATGCTCGTCTTCGTTCATGGTTCTGTCCAGTTAGAATAAGGGAGGTAAACGTAATAAAGAGTTGTGATTCTTGCTAACAAAGATTCGAGAGATGCGCTGTGCAGTTGTGCTGTAGAGACGGGGTTTAAACGAGGGCTGAGAACCGGACGGTGATGACAAAAACCGTTCCGTAACCCTAAGGATAAGCCTGGCCACAAATCGGCAGCACGCAAACTTTTATACTGAATAAAGGGGATACTAAGTACTGTGTATGATTAATTTGGAGGTAAAAAATGGCCAAAACAATAGGTATAGATGTGGGAACGAGCAACTCGGCTGCGGCTGCGCTCATCGGTGGTAAGGCCACGATCATTCCAAGCGCAGAGGGGACAAGTCTGGGAGGCAAAGCGTTTCCTTCGTATGTGGCGTTCACGAAAGACGGTCAGAGACTGGTTGGCGAACCTGCAAAACGGCAAGCAGTATCCAATCCCGAAGGCACGATCAGTGCTATCAAACGGAAGATGGGAACCGATTATAAGGTAAAAGTTCATGGCAAGGAGTACACACCGCAGCAGATAACTGCGTTTATACTTCAGAAGATAAAAACAGATGCAGAAGCATTTTTAGGCGATAAAGTTGACAAAGCGGTCCTAACCGTGCCGGCGTACTTCAATGATAATCAGCGGACCGCAACGAAGGATGCAGGCGCGATCGCTGGCCTGGAAGTCGTCAGAATAATCAACGAGCCGACGGCTGCAGCACTTGCGTACGGGATCGATAAGACCGAGAAGGAGCAGAAGATACTGGTATTTGATTTTGGCGGTGGCACGCTGGACGTAACGATAATGGAGTTCAGCGAGGGCGTATTTGAGGTTATATCCACGAGTGGCGATACGCAATTGGGCGGCACGGACATGGATACGGCGATCGTTGAATATGTCGCCGAGCAATTCAAGAAGGAATCGGGAATCGATGTACGGAACGACAAGATGGCGTCGCAACGGTTACGCGAGGCGTGCGAGAAAGCGAAGATCGAGCTTTCCAATGTGCTTGAAACCGATATAAATCTGCCGTTCATCACTGCTGATGCCTCGGGCCCGAAGCATCTTGTTACGAAGCTGACGAGGGCGAAACTGGAAGAACTCGTACGACCGATTGTTGACAAATGTAAAGGCTCCATAGATCAGGCGTTACAGGATGCGAAACTCACGTCGAAGGACGTCACCAAGATCGTATACGTTGGTGGCCCGACGCGGATGCCGATCGTCCAGAAATTCGTGGAGAATTTTGTAGGTACGCAAGGAGAGCGCGGCGTTGATCCGATGGAATGCGTGGCGCTGGGCGCGGCGATACAGGCGGGCGTATTAACCGGTGAAGTCAAGGACGTCGTGCTTTTGGATGTCACGCCGCTTTCGCTCGGTATTGAGACTCTCGGCGGCGTTTTTACCAAATTGATCGAACGAAATACCACGATTCCTACAAAGAAGAGCGAGATATTCTCAACTGCTGCGGATAGTCAAACGAGCGTCGAGATTAATGTGCTTCAGGGTGAGCGCGAGTTCGCTCGGGATAACACCAGCCTGGGGCGATTCCATCTGATGGGCCTTCCGCCAGCACCGCGCGGTATTCCGCAGATCGAGGTTACCTTCGATATCGATTCCAATGGCATTTTAAATGTCGCTGCGAAGGATCTGGGCACGGGCAAGCAGCAGGCGATTACGATCACCGCGTCTACCAAGCTCTCGCAAAGTGAGATAGATAAGATGATGGAGGACGCAAAGCGATTTGAAGAGGAGGACAAGCGACGTCGAGAGATCGTGGAGACGAAGAACCAAGCGGAGAGTCTCGTTTATACCACGGAACGATCCCTCACTGATCTGGGCGACAAGGTCACGAGCGATGAGCGCACGAAGATAATGGCGATCATAGAGCGACTCAAGGAGACGATCAAGACGGAAGACGTGAGCAAGATGAAGGCTGAGATGGAGGAACTGACGCGTGCGTTCCACGATATCTCAATGCGTGCCTATCAGCAAGCTGGCGCGCAATATCAGCAGCAAGCGGGACCACAGGAAGCGCCGAAACAAGGCCCTGTGGATGCGGAATACACGGTGATGGATGAAGAGGAATAAACGCCTCAGTGCTATCCATTAGCACATACAATACCGTCCTTGTGGACTGGAGCCACGTGAACAACTGGTACTTTATGTGGCTTTTTCCCTTTAGTTATTCAGTCGGGCATTTGCGGAGATGAACGAGCGCTTGCGCCAGAAGCATACGCGTAGACGGGGGAGGCCAAGATAGGTTAATAGGATGCCAAAGAAGAGCTATTACGACATACTGGGCGTGAATAAGAACGCGACAGAAGCGGAGATAAAAAAAGCGTATCGGAAATTGGCGAAGCAGTACCATCCCGACGTTTACAAAGGTGCTAAGAGTGAGGCGGAAGAGAAATTCAAGGAGATTTCAGAGGCGTACGAAGTACTGATAGACAAGGAGAAACGGGCGAAGTACGATCAAATAGGTGAACGAGTGGTAGACGAAGCCTTTGGACCTGAAGGGTTCGATTGGTCTCATTTCTCACATTACCGGGACGTGGAAGACATCTTTGGTAGCGCGATATTTGAATCGTTCTTTGGCTCTGCTGCGAGTCCGGGCTTTTCCAGTCGAGGTGGGATATTCGACACCCTCTTTGGCTCACGGGAGGGCATTGAAAGACCTGTTCGGGGGGCTGATGTCCGTTTACAGTTGGATATAACGTTAGAAGAAGCGGCACGAGGCGTGGAGAAGAAGATAGAGGTTCCGATGGCGAGCGTCTGTGAAGCGTGCGGGGGGACGGGCTCTCGATCGGGTAAATCGAGCGTCTGTCCCACGTGCAAGGGCAGTGGTCAGGTAAGAACCGTGCAAACCCGAGGCGGAGCCCGTATCATGCAAGCTACGGTCTGTCCGCAATGTAAAGGTATGGGGAAAGCGACGGTTGACCTCTGTAGCGTCTGCGGCGGCCGAGGCATGACAACGAAACGGAAGAAAATCGCGCTGAAGATAAAGAAGGGCGTTCCTACCGGCTATGAGATAAAGATACCAAAAGCAGGGAGACCTCCGGAATCGGTAATGGGCGGCGAACCGGGTGACCTGCACGTTCTACTCAACGTGGTACCCCACCGATTATTTGAACGGCGTGGCGACGATCTTCACATGACCGTGCCGATCAGTTTCGCTCATGCAGCCCTGGGCGGTGAAGTAACGGCCACGACGATCGAGGGCAAGCAGGTGAAGGTAACTATCCCACCGGAGACGCAGACGAACACCAAATTACGCTTGCAGGGGCTGGGAATGCCGCGGTTCGGAGGCGGTAACGGGAACCTGTTCATAGAAGTGGTCGTGCAGACGCCACGGAATCTGACGAAGAAGCAGAAGGACCTGCTAAAAGAGGCGTTAGTTGGTGCATAGCGGTTAGTTGTAGCGTTTGCTGTGGAGTAACGGTAACGCTAAATGTAATAATCACAGAGTATAGATCATTGATTGAGGAGAGAAACAAACCCAAAAGGTGAAGTTGACCGTGGCTGAAGAGGAGTGGGAGCCGAAGATTCTGGCGTTCTGCTGTAACTGGTGCTCGTACGCAGGTGCGGATGCCGCAGGGTTGGAGCGAAGGCAAATTCCGCCCACTGTACGCGTAATACGGGTAATGTGCTCCGGGCGGATCGACCCTGCGTTCGTCTTGCGGGGCTTTTTGGAGGGCGCGGACGCCGTTCTGGTTACCGGCTGCCATATCGGCGATTGCCATTACGTGGATGCGAATTACAAGACGAGGAACAGATACGAGTTTTTGAAGGAGTTCGTAGAGGAACTCGGCTTGGAACCCGACCGACTCCAGTTACGCTGGATTTCGGCGTCGGAAGGCCCGATCTTCGCGGATATGGTAAGAGAGGTGACGGAGAAGGTAAAGAAGCTCGGACCAAGTCCTCTGAGGCGCGCGTGGAAGTCGTAGCAAGAAAGAAAATGACATCCGCCTAAAGTTAAAATCCAGCTAAAGCTGGGATATTCCAAAAACAGATGAATATAAGAGCTAAGAGGTGAAAAAGATGGCAGTAGAGGAAACCGTTGAAGAAATAATATGGTTAGACGATCCTTATAAATGGGACTACCTTCGTGAGAGTGTAACGTCAACTACAAGGAGTGATTATGTTATGAGACAGTTAAAAAAATCGGGTTTATATAAATTAGTAGGTTACGATAATTTTAGAAAAAAAGGAAAAAGTACAGTTTACCATAAACACGTTTGGTGGCTTGCAAAGCATGATAAAGATTGCCCTGAAGCCATTCCAGATTATCAAGCAGGGGTAAAAAAGCCCAGTGGGGCAATTAATCCTAGAGAGATAAAAATACCTGACGGAATACGAATTATTAAAGATTATGAAATAGAAAGGGCTGTTAAAGAATGTTCATCTGATAACGATTATGACAAGGAATATAACAAGGCAAAAGAAGAAAAATGGCCTTTTTTAGTTATTAGGAAAAACTCCAAATATGCTTATTTCCGGTTTGATATGTGGCCGATAAATTATAACTTATCAGATGAAGGATTGGCTAAGTTTAGGGATTGTATAGATGATTTTTTTAAAAATATTCCTGAAGATTATAAAAATTTGATTTTGAAAAAAAGTAATGGCGATTTATCAGGCGCAAGTGAAGGCTCTTCACCAAAATTAAGAATTTATGAATGCAGGATATTGTCTAAGAAATTAAAGGAGATAGTTCTTGACAAGAAGAATTGGGAGGAACTAGCAAGAAACTAGCAAGATGAGGAATGTAAAACGTAAGGAGGTGAGACTATGGCATTCCTCCCACAACTGAAGTTGTTGGGATCCTGCCTGCGATTATCATGAAATCAAAGTACTACCTTGCGTGGGCAACGGATGATGAGATAAGGAAGAGAGGCGCGAACGGCGGCTTTGTCACTGCTACGCTGGTCAGTGCGTTGGAAACGGGCTTTATCGATCTTGCCGTGGTGATCGAGAAGAAGAGCGTTTATGAGGGCATACCCATACTGACGAGCGATCCTGAGGTAGTGAAGGACAGTAGCGGTTCTTTGCACGGCGTGCCGTTGAATCTCGCAAAGTACGTGCTGGAGTCCGCGCCGGATAAGCGAATTGGACTGCCAGTTAAGCCCTGTGACGCGCGTGGCATTATAGAACTGGCGAAACGGCAGCAGATAAACCTGAATAACGTGTATTTGATCGGGCTCAACTGCGGTGGTACACTACACCCGCTGCAAATGCGAGCGATGGCCGCGGAGTGTTTCGGGCTTGATCCTGATTCCGTACTGCGAGAAGAGATAACAGACGGGAAATTATTCCTGGTGCACGAAGCGGAAGGCACGGAGAAAGAGGCGGGTATGAAGATAGACGAGCTGGAAAGGCAAGGACGCGGTCGGAGAGACGCATGCAAGGCGTGCGATACGAAGATACCGGTAATGGCGGATTTAGCCTGCGGGAATTGGGGTGTGCCACAGGGCGAGCAGAAGACGTTTGTCGAGGTGCTGACAGAAAAAGGTGCGGCGATTCTGGACAACGCACTGAGCAATGGCGCAATCGAGATAGAGAACGCTTCAGAACAGGGTATCGAGCTGCGTAAGAAGATAGAAGCGAGCATGCAGAAATTAGCAGCACGCTGGAATGCCGAGCTGGACGTGCTGAAGGATTTGTCGCCTTCGGAGCGATTTGCGTTTTATAAAGCGGAATTGCAGCGCTGCATCCATTGTGGTGCGTGCAAAGCAGTCTGTCCGGTCTGCGCCTGTGAAGCGGATGCGAAATGCTTGGAACAGCATGATGAGACGGATTCGTACGCGATTTCGATGTATAACCTGCTCAGGCTACTGCATTTGATGGATTCCTGCATCCATTGCGGTCGGTGTGAGGACGTGTGCCCCGTGGACATACCGCTCACGCTCATCCAGAGACGATTCTCAGAGCGGATGCAGCGTCATTTGGATTACACGCCGGGCATGGAGGTCACGCAAACACCACCGTTGAACGAGACGAAGCTGCGATGGCGTGCTGAGGGGGAATAAAAGAGATGAGAACGTTAACGTCAATTTGTCCGGGCTGCAGTATCGGTTGTGGCTTGTATTTACTTGAATCGGAGGGAGGGGAGCGGCGGCACGGACTGAAAGTCGCGCATCGGACAGTAGCGCCGATGAACGAGGGCAAGCTCTGCAAGTTCGGGATGCAGTTGCCCGCCTATTACGATAAGGAAGCGCTGCATAATTCTGTAGATGGCAAGGAGGTAAACCATGAAGAGGCGATAGAAGCGGCCCGGGAACGACTCAGCAGTATGAACCCTGAGGAAATAGCGTTTATCGCGCTGCCGGGCACGATAACGAACGAGGAACTCGTGTCTTTTACTTCTTTAGCTTCTGAATTCGGCTGTGAGAACCTTTCGTTCGGGTTTGAACGGTTCTTCAGGGATATACCGGAAGAGGCATTCTATGTGCTCGAACACGGCTTGCCATTTTCTGACGTTGAAGCCGCCTCTAAGATCATTCTGTTCTTCGTTGATCCCTTCGTGCATTATCCATTGCTTGCGCGGAGGATTTTGAAGGCAAAGCGGAACGGGGCACGGATCATAGAGGTCTCGTTTACGAAGAACGAGCGTGGGTTGGCTGATGAAACTATTGTGGTTGCACCTCATGAGTTTGAAAGTCTAAGGGAGAAGAAAGAGCTTTTTGAGGATTCATTGATCATTGGCGAGTTAACACCGTATACCAATCCGCACCTGGTATCGTTAATGTTATGGCTGCAGGCATCGACGTCCTCGCGACTCTTTCTTTTGAAGCCGTTTTTGAATGTTACTGGCGCGCTGCTGATCAGCGGTGGCGGCAAAGGCGCGGAAAAGCGAAAGGATCTGTTCGAGATATTTGATCGGATAGATAGGGGCAAAATCAAGGCGCTTTATCTGCTCGAAACAGACCCTGTAAGTGTACTACTCGGAGGAGAAGAGGTTAAGAAAACACTATCAAAGCTGGACGTACTGATAGAGCAGAATGTGTTTAGAACGCCGTTGTCCGAGATTGCCACAATCACGCTTGGTTCCGAGCCGTTTTACAAGAAGAAAGGCACGATTGTTAACATAGAAGGACGAGTGTTAGACCTCGGTGGAGAATCGGCAAACGGGTTAGCGATACTGGAACGTATGGGCAAAGGGCGCTCTTATGAAGACGTGCACGAAGAAGTGAAGAAACGGTTGGGATTGGGAAGTTCAGAACCAAGCGAATTTGAAATTGCGGTAACGAGAACGGAAAGGAAGTTTGGGGTAGCATTTTTGGTAGAGTTTATTGATTCTTTTCTCTCGTTACTGAAGATGGGGAATGACGAAGAAAGGGGAGAAGAAGGATACTCCCTCTGGTATAAGACAAACCCGTTCTTCTGGGCTGGTGTTCGGGACAAGCAGTTCGTGGAGATCAGTCCAGCAGCAATGCGCACACTCGGTCTCTTTAGCGGAGACGAGATAGAGCTGGTCCAGGGGGATCTCAAAGAGCGGCTGGGATTTAAAATATCGGACGTGCCTGACGATTTGATTGTATCGGAGGATAAACTGGCAATTCAACCCTCGGATGGCCATTGGGCAGAGCTGCACAGAAGAGAGTTACTGACAAGCGTGGCGCTGCGAAGAGCAAAGCGGAGTAGTACGGCGGAAGAGTAAATGAGATGCCGCTTAGGTCAAGGTTAAATATAGTGAGGAGTGAATAGCGAAAGTTTTGGGTGATTTTGAGGGATAGCGATAGTAACAGGAAGAATTACAACGGAAATCATCAGTTCCGTGCAGAATCCTCCACCCCTCGCTTTCAGTCACACCACTACGGTCCAGCGCAGCACTTGATCGCTCGGTAAGAAGACGACGCTGATGCTATCGCCCACGGAAAGCTGCCGATCTGGCCCTAACTCTAGTTCTAATTCATCGCCAACTTCAAAATTGGACTTTGATATTGGGCCTCTGCTCAGCGATGCGTTCCCTTCGTATATCGCGCCGTTAATCCGTACCTCAAGGTTGTCAAAGACCGATTCATTCAAGAAGTGTTCGGGCTCGGAAGCAGGTGAAAAAGCATTCGGTATGACATCTCCACCCATGTGCACGATGGTTACATGAGACGAACCCGCCTTGGCACCGTCAACTAAAATGTTTACCGAAGACACCTCGAGCGAACGATAGAGTATATCGTAAGAGAAAGCCGCGACCAATGCCGCGATAATAATGACCACAACGATCATTAGAATCTCACCAATTACCTGACTGACCGCTCTGTTATCTTTCAGCATCCTTTTCTCCTACGGTTCGGTTGTTCACGCCATAATAAATACTTTTCTCCTATCACTTACACTGTGCGGAGTACAGATATTATTTCGTCAGTCCATGCCTTCAGATGGCACGGTAAAACTGACGAATGCGGTCATCAAATAACTGGTTAAATGTGTAAACTCCAGGATTTTTACCGTAAAGAAGGCCGCGCATATTTGCGGGATAACTGTGCACAGAGTTCAGCAACTGAGCTAAAGGTACCCATCGTAATAGGTGATAGTTCCGAGATTGAATCCGAATAGAAGACTGTGACGCATCATAGTGTTGAAAAGAAGGGTGTCCTTGACACAGTCGTTTTATTTATTCGGGATCAAAGGCTAACCTACTTATGTAAAGGAATCGAAAAGCAGAGAGAAGATGGGTTATTGTTAAGTAAACCAAAAAAGGTTACACATCGATGTATTCGTTTTTATGAGTCCTCTTTTCTTTCTTTTTCTGTAAAGGAGGATTA
>JAFGHB010000059.1 GCA_016930255.1 Methanomicrobia archaeon
TGCATGGCTGAGGGCATTACCGATCACGTTTGGACATGGGAGGAATTATTGATGTTCAAAGTGAGTCATGAAAGTTAGGACATCACCGAATCGGAAGGAATATCGTGATTATAAACAATAACCCAGCTTTCTCCATTATCGCAATTAACGATTGCTGCATTCGTAAAGTGTTCTGGTGGTGTGTATATTCCTAATTCTGGATCTTGGTTTGAAAAATCTTCCCAAGAATCTTTGTCTTTAATGCCTAAAAAAGAATAATAAGTCGAATTTCCACTAACGATTTTAATATCTTTTTGTATCATATTATCTCCGACAAATAACGATGAATAACAATAAAATGTGATGATGAGGATACTGGTGCAGATTATAAAAATGAATACTAACTTAGTCTTATTTTTCATTCTTACCACCGACTTTAAAAAGTTGAATTAAATCTTTCGCAAATGCACCTATTATAACGGACGATATACTGACTATCGCTAAAAATATTCCTGGGTACAATTCATATAATCTAGAAATGCTTATCCTCACAAAATACACCAAAATAGCTATAAAAATTTGTAACTATTAGATATTTGTAAGATTTTATATAATTTACAAGTACATTTTTGGTATATTTTAGCTCCACAGAGCGTACCATTCCCTCATAACCCTTACGTACTATTTTTAACATATCGCCAGAAAGATCAGCTTTTAATGCAGTCTTACATTTAATATTGTTGATTCTAAAATAACCAAGAATAGTCTCTTTTAAAAAATCCTGATATTTCTCATTTATTTTTGTGCGAGTTAATTCGTTATATCCAGCAGCGAAACCTAAAAGTGCAAGTTCAACAGAATTATCATCTTCGGTTTTTGCATAAAGATAATAGTGATTGTAATCGCGTGTTATAATCATCCATTGTATCTCGTTGTCTGTTATGTTCTTTTTAATTTTGGATAAATTTAGAAAGCTAAACATTTCTCCAATCAATCGAGTTACTTCAGCAATTGATGAATCCAATTGAATCTGAGTCACGTCCTCTTCTTCAATATTTTCTGTGCTCACAAAGGATGAAAGCATATTATACGAAAAATTAGAAACAAGGACTCCTAAAGCAAATCCAAAGAAGGTAGTAAACAATAACTCACTAAAAGGCCGTCCAAATTGTATAGTCGCTTCCATAGAGAGGACAAGGGGTGTCAAAAATGCCGGAGTAACCCCTATTTGTCTATTTTTATATATGTGCCCCACTACAATAGAAATAAAGGATGCAATGTTGAGTATTACGATGATTCCGAGTGCAATCGCTTCAAAGAAGTTGGAGCCTAATTTGGCCGAGAGAATTTTGAACGCCCAAAAAGCAATCACCGTGGACAACAACAGGAAAGGGATAATCTGGATTAATCTCCGCCAAATTCTATCAAACAAAGATTCAGGCCCCCCTAAGGTCTCTGGTTTCTCCGTCATTATGCTCTTTTTTTAGATTGAGGCAGTAGAAACTACCTTTTTACTTAACTATTTCCTTTAAAAATAAAAGTTGCTTTTTAAAAAGATTGATAGTGATTTTTGTGCTAAAAAATCCTTCAACCAGTACAATTTCAAAGTGTGCACAAGAGTAGAAGAAATAGCGTTGTAAAAAAGTCTATTTTCAAAGTTTGTAGAGAAGACAATCCACCATACCGAAGCTAAGTCGAAAAAAAAAGGAAGGGGGATTAATGAAGCGTGTTGAGAATCGCCTCTTCCTTATTTCTCTTCATCCTTCACATCATAATCCACGTCTACGTAATCGCCTTCTTCCTTCTTCTCCCCGGTTCCGGCTTCTGCTGCTGTCTTGCCCGCTGCAGCTTCAGCCTCTGCCGCCTGCTTCGCCGCCTCCTGGTAGACCACCGCAGAAACCTCATGCAGCGCTTTCGTCAATTCGTCCGTGTCCGATTTGATCTTTGCCATGTCCGTCCCTTTTAACGATTCTTTCAACGCGTCCTTCGCGCGCTCTACCTTATCCCTCTGATCTTGCGCGATCTTATCGCCCAGCTCTTCGATAGTCTTCTCCGAGGTGTAAACGAGCGAATCAGCCTGATTCCGGAGCTCGATCTCCTCTTTACGCTTTGTATCCTCTTCACTGTACCGCTCCGCCTCTTTCACCATCTGGTCGATCTCATCCTTCGGCAGTTTCGTTGACGCAGTGATTCTGATCGAGGCTTCCTTGCCCGTTCCTAAATCCTTTGCCGTGACGTTCAAAATCCCGTTTGCATTGATGTCGAACGTCACTTCGATCTGTGGAATGCCACGCGGTGCTGGTGGAATGCCATCCAAATGGAACCGTCCCAACGAGGTGTTGTCCACTGCCATTGGGCGCTCACCCTGCGTGATATGTATCTCCACGCTGGTTTGGCTGTCCGCTGCGGTGGAGAATATCTGCGACCTTTTCGTGGGTATCGTGGTGTTCCGTTCGATCAGCGGCGTTGCCACACCGCCTAAGGTCTCTACACTGAGTGTAAGAGGAGTGACATCGAGTAAGACGATCTCTTCCTTCACCTGACCGCCGAGGATGCCAGCCTGTATCGCCGCGCCGAGCGCCACGGACTGCATCGGGTCAACGCCGCCTTCTGCCTTCTTGCCCAGTATTCGCTCGAACCGCTCTCTCACAATCGGCATTCGTGTCGGGCCGCCGATGAGTATTATCTTGTCGATATCGCCGGGCGAGAGCTTGGCATCTTTCAGTGCGCTCCGTATAGGCGGCTCCAGCCTTCTCAAGGTCGGTTCAGCCAATTCCTCTAATTTCGCGCGCGTGAGCGTCTCTTCAAAGTGCTTCGGCTCACCGTTCGAGACGGCAATAAACGGGAGGTTAATGCTGGTCGATACGGACGATGAGAGCTCTATCTTTGCGCGTTCCGCCTCATCCCGTAATCGCTGCATCGCCGTGAGGTCGTTCCTCAAATCTATCCCTTCCTTCCCTTTAAACCGCTCGACAAGCCAGTTTATGACGGCTGCGTCCATATCGGTGCCGCCCAGCTGTGTATCGCCATTGGTGGAGAGCACTTCAAAGACTCCCTCGCCAATATCCATGATCGTCACATCAAACGTGCCGCCGCCAAAGTCGAGCACGGCAACTTTGTACTCGTCTGCCTTGCCAAGCCCGTAGGCCATTGCCGCCGCCGTTGGTTCGTTTATTATCCGCTCCACCGTGAAGCCCGCAATCTCGCCGGCGTCCTTCGTCGCCTGCCGCTGATTGTCATCGAAATACGCCGGTACGGTAATAACAGCCGCGTCGACCTTCTCGCCTAAATATGCCTCTGTATCCGTTTTTATCTTCTGTAGCACCATTGCGGAAATCTCTTGCGGGGTGAACTCCCTGTTTATCGACTTCACAGGGATCTTCTCCGAGGTCCCCATCTTTCGTTTTGCTTCTCTTACCGTGCCTTCCGGGTTAACCACCGCCTGTCGCTTCGCTGCTACACCTACCAGCCGCTGACCATCCTTGGTGAACGCAACCACTGACGGAAACATCTTACCGCCGTATGCGCTGCCCTCTGCACTTGGTATTATCTTTGCATCGCCGCTTTCGTCAACAAAAGCCGCTTCCGAGTTCGTCGTTCCGAGATCAATGCCAATTATCCTTACCATTTTATCTAGTCCTCTATCTATTTCCATCCCTTATGTCAAATTCAAAGATGCGCTCTCCATGTGAGAGTGTGTGTAAAAAAATAAAAAAAAGGAGAGAAAAAAGAAAAAAATTGCTTAGTATTCTCCCATTCCAGGATAGCCGCCACCTGGAGGCATACCACCGCCGCCTGCTGGCATACTCGCCCTACTCGAGGCAATGACATCGTCTATCCGCAGAATCATCGTTGCAGATTCCGTTCCCGAGCTGATAGCCTGTGTCTTTACCCGTAACGGCTCGATAACACCTGCCTTGAGCATGTCGGTGGGTTCGCCCTTGAACACGTCTAAACCCGCATTCTTCTGGCCCTTTTCGTGCGCAGACCGAAGCGCCACGAGCATGTCAATGGGGTCCAAGCCGGCATTCTCGGCAAGAGCCCGTGGAATGACCTCAATAGCATCAGCAAAAGCCTGTATCGCCAACTGCTCACGGCCGCCGACGCTTGCGGCATAATCTCGCAGCTTGAGCGCCAATTCGATCTCCGCAGCGCCACCGCCAGCTACGTACTTACCATCCTCTAATGCAACAGCCACCACTTTCAATGCGTCATGCATTCCGCGCTCCAGCTCATCCACAACGTGGTCTGTTCCACCTCGTAGCAGAATGGACACGGCTTTTGGATTCTGACAATCCTCGACGAAGATCATCTCTTCACCGCCGATCTTACGTTCCTCAACCAGTCCCGCTTTACCGAGATCCTGAGCTGCAATCTCCTCCATGCTCGTCTGGATCTTACCGCCGGTCGCACTTGCCAACTTCTTCATGTCGCTCTCTTTCACTCGTCTCACGGCAAATACGCCTTTTTTCGAGAGATAGTGCTGTGCCAAGTCGTCGATCCCCTTCTGGCAGAAGAGCACGTTTGCACCGCTCGATGTCACCTTCTCGACCATCTCCTTCAGCATCTTCTCCTCTTCTTCGAGGAAGGCTTTCAGCTGTTCCGGTGCGGTAATCTCTATCTTCGCATCTACCTCGGTCTTCTCAATCTCTAAAGCAGAGTTTATGAGTGCTATCTTCGCATTCTTCACGGTCTTCGGCATGCCGGGGTGCACACGCTCCTTATCCAGCACCATTCCCATGATCAACGTGGTATCTTCCGTGCTGCCGCCCATCTTCTTCTCTAACTTGATATGGTCAATATCTATATTCTCCACGCCCTTCTCCGCGATCATTTTCACGGCGTCTACTGCGAGATCCGTCAACATCTCTCGTGCAGTCCCTGCGCCTTTGCCGGTCATTGAGGTTATAGCGATCTTCTTCAGGGTTTGGGAATCTGTTGGCTTAACAGTTTTAGCGATCCCATCCAGGATTTCATACGCTTTCTCGGCCGCTAATCGGTATCCTGCTGCGATCAACGTTGGGTGCACTTCCTGTTCCAGAAGGTCCTCCGCACGCTTGAGTAACTCGCCCGCGAGGATGACTGCGCTTGTCGTTCCGTCGCCGACCTCTTCATCCTGCGTCTTCGCGATCTCAACCATCATCTTCGCCGCGGGATGCTCGATGTCCATCTCCTTCAATATCGTTGCGCCGTCGTTCGTTATGACCACGTCGCCCATTGAGTCCACTAACATCTTGTCCATCCCTTTCGGGCCAAGAGTAGATTTAACCGCATTAGCGATGGTCTTCGCCGCCATTATGTTCCTGCTCTGCGCGTCCCTGCCTCGTGTTCGCTCACTGCCTTCTCTTAAAACCAATATCGGTGTTCCACCTAATTGTGCCATGTTGAATTATCACCTTTTTCTTATTCACTATATCTTTAGTTCTATATAAATCTTATTTATTGACGGGCTTTGCACCTAAAAGGCTAATTTTCAATGAATTTAGGTGCAGACGTATTACACTGGCTAAAACGGCCATAGAAGAACAGAAAAA
>JAFGHB010000060.1 GCA_016930255.1 Methanomicrobia archaeon
ACTGCGTCACTACCGCCAGGACATAACTCATCACAGACTTATTTCCGATATATATCACGTTGTCTTCTCCAGGCATTTTTGCATCACCAATTTGTAACTAGGTACAGGGATATTTAAAGGTATCACCTTCTTGATGGTATCGCATTCTCTTCTCTCATTCGGGGATCGTTAGAAGGTGATTTCTCCCTTTACGAGATGGATGCGGGAACGGCTGCGCGGTCCGGAATAGAGGGGCACATATTTCTTAGCGTAATCTCCTTTTATTTTATAACACGATGAAAGCGCTGGTGTTTGAGCCTTTTTCGGGTGCCTCTGGAGACATGATCATTGGCAGCCTGCTGGATCTGGGCGTGCAGGAGTCAAAGATAGCGGATGCTATTTCTGCCTTTGACCTTGAGCTGGCGGTGCAAGAGGTGGAAAAGCGAGGGATAGTGGCAAAGAAAGTCGAGTTCGTAACGACGAGCACTACATCTGCGGCAGGAGCACGAGCCGTACGGTCGTATACGGATATCGTGAGCGCGATAGAGCACAGTGGATTGGAGAATGAGATAATAGAGAATGCCCTGAGCGTATTTGAACGGCTCGCAACCGCCGAGGCAACCGTGCACGGAACGCCCAAAGAACGCTTACACCTCCACGAGATCGGCGCGTGGGATACCCTAGGGGACCTTGTAGGAAGCACTGTTGCCTTCCTGGATCTTCGCCCGGATATCGTTATAAGCACTCCCATTTCGGTGGGTACTGGCTTTGTAGAAACCGAACACGGACTTTTGCCTGTTCCTGCACCTGCAACGGTTGAAATATTACGAGACACCTCGTTGTTGTATCAGGGCGGCCCTTTTAAATCCACTTCTGAGCTGTTAACACCGACGGGTGCGGCGCTCTTCGCGCACTTTGTTCAACGCTCTGAACCCTTCTTACCGCAGATGCGTATTACAAAAGCGGGATACGGCGCAGGGTCACGGGACGGGCCGATGCCGAACGTCTTACGAGCAAGTTTAGGAGAGATTGAAGGCTTGTCTCGCGATGCTATCGAGGTTTTAGAGACGAACGTTGACAATGTCACCGGTGAGGTGCTGGGGAATCTTACAGGGGTGCTCATGGCCGAGGGTGCGAAGGACGTTGCAATCGCACCGGTGCTCATGAAGAAAGGCAGAATGGGCCACATAATCAAGGTGATTACCACGCCACAGGATGCCGCTCGAATCGCGTACAGGATAATGGAAGAGACCGGTTCGTTAGGGGTTCGAGTCATGCAGGTGAAGCATCGGTTCGTGGCTAATAGGGAAGAGAAGAAGGTGACGGTGAGGATCAGAGGCGTAGAGCGGGAAGTGGGTGTGAAGATAGGGCGAGATGCCGAAGGTAAGGTGCTCAACGTGGCTGCGGAATTCGAGGATGCGCGACGGGTTGCGAACGAGTTGAAAATGCCGTTGAAGGATGTGATGCGGATAGTGGAAGCAACCTTTTTCTATAAATAACCTAAAGGCTTTCTTAGCGTAGTCCAGCCTTTAAAAGTTGGAGATGCGAGCGGGGGTTGCCAAGAGGACAAAGGCGCAGCGTTGAGGTCGCTGTCCCGTAGGGGTTCGAGGGTTCAAATCCCTCCCTCCGCATAAGCACCAAACGCTTTTCTTTGGTGGAGGGAAAAAGATTTAAAGACGGAGTTCTAAGACATTGATTGATTAACCGAGAGGGGAAGAAAAGATGAGGCAAATGGGGAATGAAACGGTCTCAGAAGGCGGGGAAGTAAAGACGATGGATGCTGAAGAAATAGAGAAAATCTTGGAAAAGTCCCGGACGATCATAAAGGTAATCGGATGTGGAGGAAGTGGGACGAACACGATCCAGAGGATGACCGAGGAGGGCATCTTCGGTGCGGAACTCTTTGCTTTGAACACGGATGCTCAACATTTGTTGTACGCGAAAGTAGATAGGAAGCTCTTGATAGGGAAGAAGACGACGCGGGGGCTGGGAGCAGGAAGTATCCCGCGGTTAGGCGAGGAAGCGGCACGGGAGAACGATAATGATATAAGGGCCATGGTGGAGGATGCGGACATGGTTTTTGTCACGTGCGGCTTAGGCGGTGGCACGGGGACCGGATCAGCACCCGTCGTTGCCCAAGCATCACAGGAAGTCGGTGCACTCACCATCGGCGTGGTAACTTTGCCGTTTAGCGCAGAAGGCGCGGTAAGGATGGAAAATATGGATTACGGCCTTGAGAAACTGCGTGAGAATACAGACACGTTGATTGTAATACCAAATGATAAGTTATTAGATGTCGTGCCACGATTGCCCTTAAACGAGGCGTTTAAAGTCGCGGATGACGTGCTGATGCGCTCGGTGAAGGGTCTGACCGAGCTGATAACGAAGCCGGGACTTATCAATCTGGACTTCGCCGATGTGCGGACGGTGATGAAAGACGGAGGCATGGCGATGATCGGCTTTGGGGAGTCGGACGGCCAGAACAAGGCAATCGAATCGGTGCGAAAGGCGTTAAGCTCCCCTCTGCTTGAAGTTGAGGTCTCGGATGCGAACGCGGCGCTGGTAAACGTGATAGGCGGCGAGGACATGACGGTCGAGGAGGCCGAGGGAGCACTGCAGGAAGTCTACCGGATGATGAATCCCGAAGCACGGATCATCTGGGGTGTGCAGGTGAGTCCAGAGCTGAAGAACATGATACGAACGCTGCTCATCGTAACGGGCGTGAAATCAGAGCAGATATATGACCGTAAGGATGTGAAGAAGGAGAAATTCGGCATTGAGATAGTACGGTAGTCAGGTGTTTGTGTAAGTACGAGCTGAGGATAGCAGTAGCAATGCAAGAACAAAAATTCGATTTCGAAGGGTTAAAGGTAGAGAACTGGTCGAAGAAGATAAAGGAGTATATAAGGATAGTGAAGTTGGCGAAACGGCCGAAGCGAGACGAATTCATCAAGATATCCGAAATCGCGGGTGCTGCAATGGCACTGGTCGGTGTCATCGGTTTTGCCATTTATCTTTTACTGACCGTATTGCCGAAGGGGTTTTGAGCGATGGCCAGGATAGTGGCAGTAAAGACGACGGTTAACCAGGAGCAGGCAGTAGCGGCCATGATTGAGGGCGCGATAAAGGAGCAGCCGGCGAGCGAGCATGGACTGAAGGCGATTTTGGTGCCTGACGAACTCAGGGGGTACGTGCTGATAGAAGCGGAGTATCCCGAGATGGTAGAGCAGATCGTTCAGAGCATCCCGCATGCACGTGGCCTGGTCAAAGGCGAGATGGATTTGGACGAGATCGAGCATTTCCTCACGCCGAAACCGTCGGTAACCGGTATTGTTGAGGGGAGCATTATAGAAATCATATCGGGACCGTTCAAGGGCGAACGAGCGCGCGTGAAGAAAGTGGACGAGGCGCACGAGGAGATCACCATTGAGCTCTTTGAGGCGATGGTTCCGATACCGGTCACGGTTCGCGGCGACAGCGTACGGGTATTGAGCAGAGAGGATCACGAAGAGGATCACTAACTAGCTTCACGTCATAGGATTATAAGCAGTTGAATGGATCGATAGAGCGCGGCGGGATACTATAACATGACAGACAAGAAGGGCGCAAAGCATGACTTGCGGCCAGCGATTGCGCAGGATTACCAAACGGGCGAGGTGCTTATGCTCGCGTACATGGATGATGAGGCGCTGCGACTGACGAGAGAGACGGGTAAGGCGCATTACTGGAGCAGGAGTCGCGGCAAACTATGGCGGAAAGGTGAACAATCGGGTCACGAGCAGCTCGTAAAGGACATTCTAATCGATTGCGACGAGGATACTATTCTGTTGAAGGTGGAGCAGATCGGCGGCGCATGTCATACGGGCTACCGGTCGTGCTTTTACCGCACGATCGATGGTGACATCGTGGGTACGAAGGTATTCGATCCGGAAGAGGCGTACGGGAAGAAGCAGGAATAAAGATTAAGATTTTCGAAATATCCTAACACGTATATTCCACCATTTTTTGGGTTTCTCAGTCAACTCAATCAGCCGTTCCATATATTTTTCATAATCCAAGTCGATTTGATCTTTTAGTTCCTTTTTAATCTTTCCCAATTCATTCTTTCCAACGTTTTTCCCTTCAAGTCTTCCCCCACCATCTATGATCTCTAAATTTTTTTCTGCTTTAGCAACTAAATCACCGCTGCCCAAATACAGGGTTGCTCTAACTTCTTGGTAGAAATCAGATTCCTCTGGACTCAATCCACCAGCTCTAGATGACGGATCATACCTTTCTAGTATTCGCTTATTGAACTTTGGGTGATGTCCTAACTTTCATGACTCACTTTGAACATCAATAATTCCTCCCATGTCCAAACGTGATCGGTAATGCCCTCAGCCATGCA
>JAFGHB010000061.1 GCA_016930255.1 Methanomicrobia archaeon
AGTGAGTGAAGATGCGAGTCAGGCGCTGGCAGAGCTTTTAGAGGAATACGGCGAGAAAATAGCGAAAAAGGCCGTAAGCCTCGCGAAGCATGCCGGACGGAAGACGGTAAAAGCGGAAGATATCGCAGAAGCAGTAGCATAAACTGAAAAGGTTGCATGAAGGGGGAAATTGTAAAACAGTAAAATTTACCCCTCTTTTTTTTCTATTATTTTCTATTACCTTGTCAACCAATCCTTTCCTGTTTCTCCACGTTATGTAGCGTAGCTGATTGTTACCAAATCTCTCTAAGGGCTACCTCTGGTCAGGCGTGCTGCCGCTCTACTCGGCATCGCTTCTCGCCAGGTCCTTCATCCTTCTTATCCCGTGTATCTCCTTTAAGACGTCTATAACCGCCGTAGTCACTAAACTCTCCCAATTGCCGCCTGTCAAGATTCGTCTTCTTATCTCGCTACCCGAGTATTCTTTCCGGTTGAAGAGCGAAGAAACACGTACTTCGTAGCCTCGTTCCGTAAATAAACGCTCGATTAAGGGATTATGTGCGTAGACGACATCCACTGGCGGTATCAATGACTCGACATGCGACACCCAGACGGCATTCCTATTCACATCCAGAATGGGTACGATGTAGAAGTTGAAAATGCCCTCATCGCGTAAGGACTTCGAAATCATCAGATAGCGCTCACCTGCGGTAAAAGGATTATCCAACTCGTGGCTTCTCTGTGCTGATCCAATACAGATAATGACTTCTTCGACTTCCGAGGCCATCTTCTTTATTACCGCATGATGCCCGAGATGGTAAGGCTGAAATCGCCCTATATATAGCGCTCTCATTTCTCTCTGACCTAACTAACTAAGTCCTACCTCTTCCGGTAGATTCGCATCTACGACTCGACTCACTTCGAGCGCAGTAATGCGTTCAGCACCGTAGTGGCTTACAGTGGCTTACAGATACTATACCTCCGTAGCATTTATAGATACCTCTATTTTTTATTTACAGACTTCTTTGATAAGATAGTGAGAGGGGGAGTTGTGAGCGATGGTTAAGGTCATTTTGCTGTTAGCACCGGGATTTGAAGAGATAGAAGCTATGAGTATCGTGGATACGCTCAGGAGAGCGGGCGTAGAGGTGGTAATCGCGGGACTTCAAGAGGGCTCTATTGAAGGTTCACGCGGAGTTAACGTCATTCCGGACAGATCGATAGATGAGATTGCTCTTGAGGAATACGATGCGGTCGTTTTGCCCGGAGGCTCTCCAGGCTATATCAATCTCGGGCGGGACAGGCGAGTACGGGAGTTGGTTACGAGAGCTTTTGAAGAGGGGCGCATCGTGGCGGCAATTTGTGGCGCGCCGACCGTATTAGCGGATTTCGGAATCTTAAAGGGTAAGAAAGCGACTGTTTTTCCTGGCAAAGAACGGGAGTTGACCGGTGCGGAGTTCGTTAATGAGCGCGTTGTGGTGGATGGTACTGTGGTTACCAGTAAAGGGCCGGGTACTGCGCTAGAATTCAGCGTTAAATTAGTAGAGCTGTTGGTTGGGAAGCAGCGAGCCCAAGAAGTTAAAGCTGGGCTTGTAACAGACTTTTAATCGTCGGCGCTACTTATGACACAGGGAGGGGAAGATGCACGTATTAAACAAGGCGGGCGTGGTGGTATTCGTCGTTGGCGTAGTAATTATGATGGCGTACAGCGTGTACCCGCTCTTCAACATGGATGTAGAGGATGCTACAATGCTTTTTGGAGTGCGCGTCAGCATGGCACTGATGGGTATCGGTGCGGCTATTTTGATACTAACCATGAGTATAGAACGATACAGAGACTGGAAGAAGATGAAAGAGGAGATAGATGAGAAGGAGTTGAGACCATGAGTATAGTGGTGGTAAATACCGAGTCTATACCCGGTAAGGAGATAGTAGAGGTCTTAGGCCTTGTGAGAGGAAACGTCATCCAGGCGAAACATCTCGGGAAGGATATCGCGGCGGCTTTTCGAACGATCGTCGGCGGTGAGATAAAGGAATACACGGAGATGATGACCGAGGCGCGCGAAATCGCATTGAAGCGAATGATAGAGAAGGCGGAGGAACTGGACGCGGATGCGGTCGTTAACCTGCGGTTCATGACCTCCATGGTGATGACCGGCGCCGCGGAGATTCTCGCCTACGGAACCGCGGTACGGTTACGGTAAAACGAGTACGAATAAGAAAGGTGGATTATCGCTCCGAATGGTGGCAGTCGTATTTGTATTGTAATGTAAATCAGGAATACTCTCCCTCTTCTGCGGGATATGGGATGTCGCTGCCTCGAAGCACGCTATTGAACTGAATGAGTTCTCGAAGTAAAGCAGACATGTTTCGATTTGGCTACCACCACCGTTAGCGACATTGTTGTCCAGACGCCCACGATTTTGACAATCTTGTTCGCAGTGAGCAATATGGTATTCCGTTCACTATATATGCCGCCGGCACGTTAGTTTCGCTCACTGATACCCGTCTGATACATCGGGGTGAAGGAGAGTATGAAACAAGCGAGAGTTGCCCCAAAGGGACCTATAAAGTGGGTGATACCCTGCTTACTCTTTAGAACTGCTACGAGTATGACCAAGGCCGTTACTGCAGCGGCTACCGCTGTGAACGTATCTCAAGCAACGGCCAATAAGGTCTTCGGCGCAGTTACATCCGTAGCGCAGCGCATAGCGAAAGAATTGCTCAGTTTTTCCGAAGTTTGGGATGTAGAGCCGGGGAGGCATCGCGAGTTAAAGAGGAGAAAACGATGCGTACTGTTCCTTCTCGTTCTGCTCTTTGCGATCGGAACGCCACTACTAGCACCGGCAGCACCTGCACCTGCACCTGCACCGGAGGCGGGGGGAGACACCGCATCCGTAACGGCCATCGATATGCAGTTAAAACTGGTAGATGAGGACCCGGTCATCAACGCTTTCCTCTACGAGAGGATGTACGAATACAACGAATCCGAAGGGCTTGAAGCGGTAAAGATCGTGGTAGTAGTAGGGCCGCAATGGGCTCGTACCCGCGAGGTAAAGACCTTCTATATCGTGAGGAACGCCACGCGCCAGGAAATAGACATCAGAGCCAGCTATGACGATGACGATGGCTCGTTGTGGACGTTCTATCCGCACACAGGACAGACCGTATATGCACTGAAAGTACTGCAGAGCCACCAAGCAACGGTTCAAAAGCTGTTGCACCTGATGGTCATTTCAGTGGTGATCGATACAGAGAATGTTCCTGCCATAACGGAGATTACGGACAAGTCGCCGTGGATGAGCGGCTATCTCGCCGATAAGGACAAGGAATTTTTGGAGCAATTTGTAGTTGCCGAGAGCAATCGAGCGGTAGGGATAATGCAACAGGTGATGCAATGGCAGACGGTTGATAGGATGGCATACAAGTTACTGATCCCAATATAACGAGAAACGGCCGAATCTGAACAAGTCACGCCAGGAACTCCGTCCTATCTGTCTGAACGCGAGATCATTATGTTCTTAGCTTCTTCGACTGCGTTAAAGGGATCAATTCGCACGTAAATAACGTGAGAGCCTGCTTCTTTGGTTACATCACATGGAACTTCTCCACCTTCAAACTTTTTAGGTCGCAAGTGGTTTGGTTACTAAGAACCATGACAAAAACGCGAGTGGCCCTTATAGGTATCGCCTGTGTAGCTTGTTTGCTCCTCGGTGCAGCGGCAGGGTATTTACCGGGCTATTATGCCAACCAGAGCCAGGATGATAGCTTGACCCAGATATCAACGATCGATGCGGTCCTCAACGGGCTTTATGACGGTGTCACGACATGGGGCGCGTTAAAGGAATACGGCGACTTCGGTATCGGCACGTTTGATGGCCTCGAAGGTGAAATGATCGTCGTGGATGGCGTCTGTTATCAAGTCAAAGTAGATGGCGTGGCGTATCCTGTTACCGATACGATGACCATTCCGTTTGCCTCGGTGACCTTCTTTGATGAGGATCGCGAACTACCTGTACAGGCGGGGACGAATTATACGCAATTGCAGGAATATTTGAGTGACTCGATTGAAGAGAGGAACATCTTTTACGCTGTCAGGATAGACGGCACGTTCGACTACGTGAAGACCAGAAGTTTACCGGGGCAAGAGAAGCCCTATCCTCCGTTAGTTGAAGTCACTGCCAACCAATCAACGTTTGATTTCCACGACGTGCGCGGCACAATCGTTGGTTTTTATTCGCCCGATTACGTAGGCGGCTTGAATGTCCCCGGGTACCACTTGCATTTTATTACAGAGGATAGAAAAGCTGGTGGGCACGTCCTTGAACTTGAAATTGAAGATGCCCAACTATCCGTGGATTACACTTCGGACATTCGGATCATTCTGCCGAACACGGAAGAGTTCAACAGCCTTGATCTAACACTGAATAAAGAAGAAGAGCTAGAAAAGGCTGAGAAATAAAAACAGATAAGGAACGGTGAAGAGTAGGGCGGAGACACCTTCTGTGGCGGGAAAAGCAAATGAAGGTGGGAGAAGAAGGGAAGAAAAAGTTAATCTATGCATATCTGGCGATTTTAGTGGTAATTACGATTATAAACGCGATTCTGGCACGGTTCGGTGTCATTGCTCGACCGATAGGCCCTGGCAGCTCAGGTTTGTACTTTTCCATCGCCTTCATGATCGCCTTTGCGTTGTGGTTTGGCGGTTGGGGCGTGATTGCAGCGGACGTCGGGCTGAGCACGAGGCGGGACCTGCTGATCTTCCTCGTCTTCGGCTGGCTGCTGAACAACGTGGTGGGCGCGAGTTGGAGCGCAAGTACGCTCGCGATCGCGGGGATAGCGTCGTGGAGTGACGTTGCTAGGATATTCACGGGCTGGCTCATTGGCAATTTGATTGTACCGATTCTGATTACGCCGCTGCTCCTTGCGCTGCCTCACGCCCCGAATCCGAGCAGCATGGCTGCTCGTAGAAGGGTATTGGCATTGAGGGATGTTGTGCTGAATTGTTGGCTATCTATGTGCTAGTTCGTTAGTGCTACTGCGGTCATCCGCGTTCTGGCCGATTTTTGTGTGGGGGGACCGAAATATTTCGAAAGATTTATATCCACCGAAAATATTGCCATAGCTGAAGCCGGGAGAGATTGTGTCACCAAAGGTGTGAAAGGTGAGAGAGGTAAAGCGGGATTTGAAGCGGGAAAGGTGGAAGATTCGTATGTTTGTTGGAGGAGGTGAGAGGTAGATAGATGGGGGATATATGTCCAGTATTTAGTGCAGTAAAACTGGCCGTGAGCAATCCCAGCGATCCCGGCGCTGATGCGACGTGGCAGGTACCCTGTTTAAAAGAGCGGTGCATATTCTGGGTAGAGGTCGTGACACATCTGGGCGAACGCCGCCAGCAGGGATGCGGACTGGTGCTCAAAGCGGATAAAAAGGTATAAAATAGGAAAACCGAAGCTGAAGAATTGGAGCGCAGAAAGATTAGTTTAAAGTAAGGTGTTACAGGGTAGTTTGGGTTAGGAGAAAATAAGGTCAAAGTAAAAACGACGGATAAAAGAAAAGTGATAAGAAGGAGCGTGGTGGAGTAAGTGCCAACCTATGGACTTAAAATACTTAAATGTCTTATAAAATAAAGTATGGTGATAAATATGCACAAAAACAACCCAGAGAAGTGTAAGTTTTGTAAGCTCGAAAAAGAGGTGATGTCCTAACTTTCATGACTCACTTTGAACATCAATAATTCCTCCCATGTCCAAACGTGATCTGTAATGCCCTCAGCCATGCA
>JAFGHB010000062.1 GCA_016930255.1 Methanomicrobia archaeon
TGAGACACGGCATTTCGAGGTTGGTCAGGAGAAGGTTGTGCTTCTTCAAGTGCAAAGAAAAGAGATGTTGGACAACCATTTAGACGTGTATCAGTGCTATAACAACCTGATCAGGGTTAATTCCGCGTTGATGATAAAAACGGAGAAGGGGGAGAAGAACATCGAAAGAACACCCTGCATGGCTGAGGGCATTACCGATCACGTTTGGACATGGAAGGAATTGTTGATGCTCAAGGTAAGACACGTAATTTAGGACACTACCATATATTGAGCGCAAACTTTTAGTAGTTCCCGTCTACGTAATTCATTCGTAGTGTTACATATTTCTGTTTCTACGGACGGGTTTACAAAAAAATTGATTTCATCTTCCTCTGAGCATAAATTTAATATTTTACCAAGATACCTTCTGTCTTCTTCATATTTTGCATCTGATTCGCGCTTATCAAGATATAGAATGCGATTTATTATGCAAGTATCAAAAAATATATTTAATTTTCCCATTCGTTACCCCTCGACATTTTATCTTCACCCTTCCACCACCTCTATCACCTCCGTTAGCCCGTACAACTCCTACCACCAGTATATCTGCGCATTAACAATTTCATTCTTACCCCTTCTCTTCTTTCTTTTCAAAAACGCAAATGAACCCCAACTCACCGCATAACGCGGTCTCGCGCAACCGCCAGCCGTTTGCTGCATACGCATTCAAAGTCTCTTCGAGCTTCGCTTTATCTACCCCTGTTCCGACTCTTAACTCCCCTATCGGGAAGAACTCCACTCTGTAGTTATACTCTTTCATTTTTTTCCCTTTCACCCCCTCTTTTTTTACCTTTATGCTTTCTCTTCTTCTTTCGGTTCTTTTTTCTGCTTCTGCTGCAACCTCCGTTTGTAATAACTCAATGGATGACCAATCTTCTCACAGAGGTCATCGCTATCAACGCAGTTTCCGTACGTTCGCATGGTCCCGCAGGACGGCGCGGTGTACTTGGTACTGCCCGATTCGCCTGAGATATGCACCACCTGGTACCGTGTTCGTTCCTCGTCGAAATCCGGCGAGTTCTTGTAAATCGCGATTATCTCGTCCACCGTCAACCCGAGATTACGCAGAAACGCCGTCACCGCGAATCGTGCGGTGTGCGGCACGTTAACGCCGTCCCGTAGATTGCTCAGAATCGCCGTGATGCAGGGCGGGAAGCAGCTCGGATCCTTCACCCGGAAGCCCGCACACGACTCGAACCCGCTGTCGCCGAACTTCTTGCGCCGCTCCTCCAGCTCCGCTTCTATATCCGTAGTGTATTTCCGGATCGAGTCGCAGAGTGTTTCGGGCACCTCCAGCGGCAGATCCTTCTTTATGCGCTCGTAGATCGCTTCCTGAATAATCCTGAGAAATTCGCTCTTCCTCAGGCTTACCTGGCCCTGCTCCATTCTGCGATTCACTAACTTCCAGCGTTTATCGCGGAGATTCGCCGTGTACCGCAGGTACTCAACGAACGGCAGGTGCACCTGCAGGTGCTCCTGCGGCACGCTTGACAGATCTACGTGTAGCTCGAACTCACGTGCCATTTCGTAAATAATATCGGTTGCCGTAGTGGTGCCGGCCTCCTCTAACAGCTTGTTGTACGCCGATTTCGCCTCCGACAAAGCATATCTCCGCACGAGGTGCGCATTGCCGATACAGGAGACCAGAATACGGGCAAAGGGATACGACAGCAATTCCATCTCTGCCTGTGCCGTATGCATGATCGCGGGCTTGCTGACCGTGCCGCTTCGTATCGCCTCGCGAACTCGCTCTTTACCGCGAACTCGCGCACGTTCAAACGCAGCCGATTGTAGTAAGTCGTCCAGTGTCACGCCAGACGCTTCTACATAGCTCGATGCTGCAGCCAGAAAAGGATAAAAACTCAACCGTACTCCTTCTTCTAACTCTAATTCTAAAGCTCCTTCCTCCATCCATCATTTCATGACGGGCTCGCGCGCAAAACCCGTCTGCCCTCTATCGATTGCTTACTCAGACTCGATCCGTGGCGCTAGCAGATAACTGACCTTACCCTTGCCGTCTGCCACCTCAAAATCGACCTGTAACGGATAATCCTTGCCAAGGTTGAGCGTTATGTTGTCCGCATGGCTCATGCCCTTGGTCATTGCCGCAACGTAGTCCAGCGAATACAGCGAATGGAGCGTCCCCGGAGTCATATGAATCAACTGCTCCTTTCTCAAGCCTAATCGCAGCTTGTCCATCTCGCCCTCGACCTCCATGTAGAACTCCTCGCCGTCAACGCCGAGCACGATATGGTCCCCGATCTTCTCCGCAGCCCGTATCGTCCTTCTGAATTCCTCCAGCTCGATAGTTACCTGCACGGGGAACTCAAGCTCCGGAACCTTCGGCTCTTTCCGTAACGAAGCGGGATCGAGCAAGGAAACGGTATACGCAAGGCTGCCCATCGTCGTGAACAATTTCTGCACCTGCTCGTCCAATTTCAAAGTGACCTCTTCCCGACCTCCGATTCCGAGTATGTCATGTAGCTTAACAAAGTCAATGCCCGTCTCTATAGCCTCCGCATCCCCCTCCTTCTCAAATCGAAAATCATCAAAAGCATCGCGTTGCAAATCAAACGAGATCATTGCCACATTTGCGGGGTCTACAGCTCGAAGTGTAAAACCTTCCTTCGTTATTCGTAACTTTCCTTCATCCACTACCGCGGTAATTGACTCTATACTCTCTCTTAATACGGCTGCATCTATCTTAGCCTCAAACATCTCTCTTTGTTCCTCCTATGGCTTGGTATACTATTGCCTTGCTTCTATTTAAACTATCCGGTCGGTGCACTCTACCTCCAGCACATAGCGGGATCGCACAGTTCCTCCAGATCCTGCGTCCGACGTTAGTTAAAGCGGCGCAGAAGAAAACGTTCTCCGTGCCCACCGCACGCCGTAGATGAACGGAGTATCCAGCGCTGCGATGAGTAATTTCACGATGTACTGGCCGATGATCATTGGAACGACGGGCAGCACGCCGTAGAACGCTATGGTGATGAAGATCACGGTATCCAGGGCTTGCGAGGTCATCGTTGAGACATTGTTCCTCAGCCAGAGATGTCTGCCATCAGTCATCTCCTTGAGTTTATGAAATACGCGCACGTCCCAGTTCTGTGAGACTACGTAGGCCACCAGACTGCCCAAAACGATCCTCTCGGTCAATTGTAAAGTGGTCTGAAACGCCGCTTGGCCGGTCCAAAAAGGTGCTGGCGGCCACGCTATTGCTATTTTCACCGCCAACACGAGTAAAATCGACGCGAGGAATCCGCCCCAAACCGCTTCTAACGCCTTCTTCTTACCGTAAAACTCGCATAAAATGTCCGTTACGAGAAAGCTCGTTGCATATACAATCACTCCAGCCGGCAGGGTGAACGTCCCGAATAGTACGATCTTGTTCGCCAGAATTTGAGCCATGACGACCAGCCCCACGAAGATCCCAATAGTCAAGCCGGTGCCGTATTTCTCGCCGAGCGCCGCGATTATACTCGCGCCTGCTAACGTCAAAACGATCCATATCAAAATGAATTCGATCATCTAGTTCCTAGTCCTCCGCACGTTCAGTCTCACCCACCGAGCTGCGATCCGCTTTTTCCTCGCTACGCTTACGAGAGCACCTTATCTCAGGCATAACAAACATACTAATCTATCTTTGTATCCTAAAAAACAATTTTGACTAATAATAGGCCTAATCCCCACGAGCACCTTTGAATACCGTGAAGTGCGAGATCTGCTTTATCATGAATCACGCTCCGCAATTCCCCTCCGTTGCGAAGAACGAAACTGCACAATTTTTATTACGAGCTGCGCCTGTTCTTAATGTAATGCTATGACACTCACGGATTTCGTCCTATCGGACTACGGGAACGCATCGAGCACACCATCGCCGGTAAATCAGATGATGGCAGCATTTGCCGCGGACTTCCGGCCCGATAAGGATATCAATTTGGGCGTCGGCTATGTGAACGAGAGAACGATCCCGCACGACCGCATTGAAGAGGCTCTGCACGCGGTACTTGCAGCTCCCGAGAAATACAAAGTCCCACTCAATTACGGCGGCTCACAGGGCTCTCAGAATCTGATCGAGTCGATCGAGCGGTTCCACGTAGAACACGGTATCGGCGGGCTCACACAGGAGATAGTGGCTCGTAACGAGATTATCATTGGGCCGAACGGGGCAACGAGCATCCTCGAAGGAATTGCGCAGGTCTTACAGCCAGGAATCGTCATCACCTCCGACCCGATGTACTATATCTATTGCCATTTCCTCGAACGGCAAGGATTTGATGTGGTAACGGTACCCGAAGATGAGAACGGAATACGCATCGATATCTTGCGCGAGAAACTCGACGCATTGGGCCCCCGGAGAACTGAGCTTGCGTTCTTTTACGTCGTGACCATCAACAACCCGACGAGTACGATCCTCTCGAACGCCCGAAGAGCGGAATTAGTGCGGATTGTGACCGACGTATCTGTGGAGCAGGGCAGAAAAATCCCGCTATTCTTCGATAAGGCCTACGAGAGTCTGGTGCATGACCCGGCCGTGCCGCCACTGGAATCCGGCTTCCTGTACGATACTGCGGGCCTCGTCTATGAGATCGGAACGTTGTCGAAGATACTCGCACCAGCCTTGCGAATTGGCTACATGATGGGCAACGACGGGCCGTTCTTACAGGCGTTGATACAAAAGACGAGCGATGTCGGATTCAGCGCTCCGTTGATCACCCAGGAGATTGCGAGTTACCTCCTGGACCATCACGTCCAGGGCCAAATAGCGGCGGTGAATCAGGGCTACCGGCAAAAAGCACGGGCAGTCAAAGGCTGGATAGACGAGTGCTTAGGCGATGGTATAGTAGCATGCAGCGGCGGCAAAGCGGGTTTCTACTTCTATTTAACCTTTGATGATATTCAAACAACAGAAGATTCCGCGTTCTTTAAATACCTCTCACGAACGACAGGCGACGTGGCTATCGACGGGCCTGAAGAGGATAAGAATCCGCGCGTGATCTATGTGCCGGGTGAATTTTGTGTGCATCCACGCGGTGATCTCGTTGAAGTTGGCAAACGTCAGTTGCGACTATCGTACGGCTTTGAAGAGCTCGATCGTATTCATGAAGCGATTAGAGTGATGCGGGAAGCGGCAGCGTACGCGCGACGCAAGTCTCAGGTATTCACGCCGCTGTGAGCCAACATCAATGAAAGTAAAGTACGATAACTGTATGAACGTAAACCTGACAAGGTGTGTCCGATCGAGTCATGAGTAGAAACAGGCCAAAGCGAACGAAACGGCAAGAGCACAAGAAGGATGTGCAGAAGAAGCAGGCGTTAGAGCGAGAATTAGAACGCATTATCGATTCTGCTGATAATGCACAGCGAGAGAGGATAACGAAGATCTTAGCAGACGAGGAACTCGTAGAAATACGCCCTGAGGGTCTGGTGACAAAGGGCAAGGACGGTAAAACGCGAGTTCACTTCTGGCGTTGAGATAAAATGCAGAGCGAATGGGTTTTTGATCATTTGCATTAAAAGACAGTAAAATAAACGGAAGTCACGGATAGAAAGTTTTTTAAACTGAAGAGATAAATTTGCGTTTTAGCAAGTCAATATCTCTTACGTCACCATAAAAGATGCGGTGATCGGGATAACAGATGGAGGTAATACACAAAAAATGGCGGTAAAAGGAGAAAAAGCTATAATAAGCGTTGCATGTGCCGTGATTATGCTCGTTTCGAGCTTTGCTCTGGCGTTACCAATCGGAACGACGGAAAGCGTTTTAGCTGCAAGCATATCTCCCGGCTCGGCTGCGGTAGGGCACGATTTTGACATCAACGGTACTGCCTATACCCCAGACGTAGGCATAGTAATTGTCTCTCCGAACGGCGAGAACGGCGATAAAATCGATGGCTCGGGTAAAGGGGTGTATTACACCTCCGTATCTTTTTCTGGAGTTGCCTTCTCGAAAAAGATTACCGTCGGTTCAGACATCGACACCGGAAGTTATCTGGTTGCCGTCCTCAGCCCCGGACGTGATGGTTACTATGAACTGGGAAACGGTGCTGACGTTGATAGCTTTTTTGAGGCGTTTGAGGAGCAGTACGTGATCACGGGTAAATCCCAAGCACAGGTTCTTGAATTACTAAAGGATGCGATATCAGTACCAGGAAGTGATGACCTCATGCAGGTAGGTTATGTGGCGGTAACGACAGTGCCAGTCACCGGGGAAGAAGAAACGATTCCGCTTTATCTTCCTTATGAGAGTAGTCTGTTTTCCTATCCCAGTTCTGGCTCTTACGTTATCGGCAGGTCGTGGAACAATAATCTCAGCGATGATCCGGATATGAACTGCGTAATAGTGAGACTATCCAGCACTGAAGAGATTATTTGCAACGGCGGATATTTCCTCAAGCATGATAGAAAAACAAGGGCTGATAGCTGGTCAGAAGTGGACGGTTTTGTGCCTATAAACGCACCTATTTACAATTATACGGCAATAATAACAGGCTCCCGAGTCAGGGAAGAAGGTACCATTACGATAACAACCACAAAAGTCTCAGACAGGCAAGAACCAGTCGTTCCCAACGAGACAAAATTGATCTTTCCCTTTTTCTTATCATACTCTTTACAGGACGCTTCCAAGAACACCATCTCATACACGGAGGACGAGGTGACTTTTGTTGGCACCAATGTTGAATTTGAGAATGATAAGTTGCATAGTGAGTATACTCTGGATAAAAATAACTTAAGTGCTTGGTATGTAGATGAGAACGGCATAACTCAAAGAACGACCAACGTTGAAGTTGAAGTCTCCAATGACATCCGCTCGGCAAAAATTGTAGTCGCTCCGAATGTGGCGCCTACGGACGTGCCTACAGCAACGCCAACGGCTGAAGAAGAAGGTGAGGGTCTTCCCGAAACACCATCATCAACAGCGGATACCACTCCTGTGGTGACGGAACCGACCTCGAGCCCGACGATAGCGCCGGCAGAAGGCGAAGAAGAGAAAGGAACAGAGTATCCCGTACCGGGATTCGAAGCTGTCTTCGCAATTGCGGGATTAGCAGCAGCAGGAGCATACCTTTTGAGAAAAAAGTGAGCAACACGAGGGTTGCTACAAGGGTCACTAGTATCCCGCGTTAGGAGCAAACAGCTTTTTATACGACTACCGTTACGTACTCTTTATGTTGGGCACCTACGTGAACGTCGTTGCCGTGATTATCGGGAGCATCATAGGCGTGCTCCTGCACCAGCGATTCCCTGAGAACCTCAAGAAGATAGGCTTCCAGGCGATCGGGCTCTGTGTCTTGTTCCTCGGCATCAGCATGGCGTTGAAGACCGAGAATTTCCTCATTCTTATCCTCAGCATGCTCATCGGCGCACTCATTGGTGAAGCACTGCATCTTGACCGGCATATCGATCGATTCGGTGCATTTTTAAAGGCACACATCGGCTCAACCAACGAGCAGTTCTCCGAAGGGCTGGTTACTGCCTTCCTCATTTACTGTACGGGCGCCATGACCGTTATCGGCGCGATTGAAGACGGACTCAATAGCGATCCGTCGATCTTATTCGCGAAATCGTTGATGGATGGCTGCGCGTCCATCGCACTCGCATCCACCTTTGGGATCGGTGTACTCTTCTCAGCCATCCCGTTATTTATCTTCCAAGGCGGCATTACGCTTCTCGCAGCCTCCTCAAAGGCGTTTTTTACCGAAACGCTCATCACCGAGCTGAGCGCCGTTGGCGGCGTCATACTAATGGGCCTGAGCATCCAGCTGCTGGATCTGAAAGAGATAAAGGTGGTTAATTTGTTGCCGGCGCTCATCGTCGTGATCGTTCTTGTTCGTTTATTCGTGTAGACGCGCAGTGTGCTCGCGCGGTAACCCATGAGAAAAGGTGAAAATGATGTATCGGTATATACTCTCTGTCGGTATTTGCGCGGTCATCTGGCTTGTTAACGGCAGGTGGATCATCCAAGCAGTTCGAGAACGGGTAACCAGCGAGAGTTATATGCATTTTGGTTTGGGTATCTTTTTCACGTTGTTAACGCTCGAACTAATGCTTGGTAATGCGGGCGCGTGGATGCGCTTCGACAATTGGTGGTTGGAAATCTTCGGGTGCCTTTTGTTTATCCCGTCGGGTATTCTCGTCTTCGGCGCGATGCGCGAACTGAAGCGCAAAGGCAAATCGGAAACAGGAGACTTTACCGCTACGTCTGCGTTAATCGATACGGGCATGTACGGCGTTATCCGTGAACCCATGACGTTAGGCATGGCAATCTGGTCGATTGCACTCATAATCCTTTTCCAGTCGCTGGTTTCTTTAGTGTTAGGTGCAGTCTCGTTTCTCTGTTTCTGGATGTCTGCTCGCACTGAGGACGAATACAACATCCGCAAATTCGGCGACGCGTACAAAGAATACAGCCGTAGAGTGCCGCTGTGGAATGTCTTCAAAGGATTGAGAAACGCTTAAAATCTTACTTAATCACTCATCTCCCTCGAAAATGAACAACTCCTCAATGGTCGTTTGCAGCACCGTTGCGATATTATGAGCCAGCTTGAGCGAAGGGTTGTACTTTCCCTTCTCCAGAAAGACAATAGTCTCCCGTCGGACGCCCACCCGGTTTGCAAGCTCCTCCTGGGTTAAATCGTACCGGGCCCGGAATTCCTTTATCCTCGTTCTCATTCGGTATTTCTACTCCACGCCTTTCCTCCCGTAGTACGAGTAAAAGCTAAGATGCAAGATGAGCAACGCGCACACCAAGAACGCCAGTGTAAGGCCGATTTCTTTTAAAACCGGCGAGCCACTTTTACTCAGTGCGATGAACACGGCACCAAGTACTGCCATTGGCAAGAGCGAGACCCGCAACGTCATATAGGACGCCTTTTCATTTAGCCGATGGATCAACTCATCCTCCATCACCTCGGTAACCCTGCTCTTGCAGAGCTGCATCAGGACCAACCCAATAGCCACTACAGCTATCGGCACGAAGAACTCACCCTCGGCTACGGACCAGCTAGTCACAATTCCTATTACTATGCCTATAAACATTTTGCACAGCCTGAATTGTTTTATATTCATTTTATATTCCCCTATTCCACGTCTCCTTTCCTGTTAAGGTACCAGCGGAATACGCTCATCGTGAGCAGCATCACGAGCAGCGTCGTCCCAAGTGCCTGCATCACCGTCAGTTTGACCACCGCGAGGTTATCGACCCAGAAGAGCAGTGTGATGAACACGAGCGTCAGCAGCCACGAATACGTCGCGGCGTACGCCCCAAGCTTCTTTGTTCGCTCGTCGCTCTCCGGAACGTCGGCCGGTCGCTTCCACCTCGCGAACCAGATGAGGAGCACCACGGTAATCATGCTGATCACTGTAGACACACTCCGGGTGTTCACGCCGCGCCATAGAATCAGTAGCATGAGTGCTACCAGTACAGCTACTTTCGCGATCGGCCACCAAGCCTTCGTTCGCTTCTTCATCTTTTCTTCTTCACCTCTTTCTTATCACCCCACTTAGTAGTTATTTCTAACATTATGTTAGATATATATAACATCAGTATAAAAAGAGTTTCGGTTTTTTGGGTGTTTGCAATAATACGATCGGATGCAAAAGAGCGTTTAATATGTCAGGCCTCCCAACGATATGAGTAATAGAGAGGAAAGAAGATGCACCAGGGAATTGATAACCAATCGCTACTCGACAGACTTCGAATTCGCCGAATGAGAAGGGATGAGGTCAAGTTTGCTATCGATTTAGCGGCAGGAGAGGGCTGGAATCCGGGCATTCATGATGGCGCGTGCTTCTATGCTACGGATCCGAACGGGTTCTTCGTTGCCGAGCTGGATGGCGAGTTCGTGGGGTGTATTTCGGCTGTATCCTACGGTGATTCATTCGGATTCGTGGGCTTGTTCATCGTTAAACCTGAATACCGTGGCATGGGGATTGGCGCTTGGTTAGGGAAGAAAGGGCTGGCATACCTGGCGGACCACAACATTGGTTTGGACGGTGTGGTGGAGCGGCAACCGAACTATCAAAGATATGGCTTCCATACGGCGTACCGCAACTTACGCTATGAGGGTGTAGGCGGCGGTGGGAGCATGCCGGACGGTGTCGTAACGATAGCCGAGGTGCGATTCGAAGATCTGCTCGAATATGACGCTCAAATGTTTCCCGTGCCGAGACCGCAGTTTCTCAGCTGCTGGATCGACCAGCCAGAGGGTGTAGCATTGGCGGTAGTAGAGGACGACGGTCTGGCGGGCTACGGAGTTATCCGCAAGTGCCGGATTGGATACAAAATCGGGCCGCTCTTCGCAAACAATACGCAGATCGCAGAGACTCTTTTTGTTGCGCTACGGAGCACCGTGCCCGGTGAACCGATCTTTCTGGACACACCAGAAGTCAACCCGGCGGCGATAGATTTGGCAGAACGGCATCATATGAACGTGATGTCCGAGACTGTGCGCATGTACTCCAAAGAGGCGCCGGCTTTACCGTTGAACTGCGTCTTTGGCGTGACCTCGTTCGAGCTGGGCTAACTGTACTGGCTTGGAATGGGTTTTACGTACTGATCCGATGATTCTGGCCCGTCACGCTCGCGCTCGCAGCCGCACGAGTTGCATGCATGATATGATAGCTTCTTCACGTTTCATTGGCTATTCTGTATTGATTAATGCTCTCGCATTAATGGATTGGTAACGTAAGCGATGAAACGCGAGCCTGTATGTATGGTGAAAGGGGAGGAACAGGATCATGAAGGAAATGAGTGAGCGAAAAATACTGCAAGTTGCGCTTGACGTGCTCGAATTGGATAGAGCGGTGGAGATCGGACGGGAGTGCGTAGCAGGCGGCGCAGACTGGTTAGAGGCAGGCACGCCGTTGATAAAGAGTGAAGGTATGCATGCGATACGGACATTGCGCGAGACGTTCCCTGATGTGAGCATCGTTGCCGATATGAAGACAATGGACACCGGTGCGATAGAAGTGGAGATGGCGGCGAAATCGGGTGCGTCGGTGGTTTCTATCCTCGCTACTGCGGATAATGCCACGATCGAGGATGCCTTGCGCTCTGCGCGGAAATACGGTGTGGCGGTTATGGTGGACATACTGAACGCTGAGGACCCCGTAGGGCGAGCGAAGGAACTGGAAGAGCTGGGTGTGGATTACATCTGCGTTCATGTGGGAATAGACCAGCAGATGAGAGGAATGAATACGTTAACGCTCTTAGAGAAAGTATCCGCGGTGATAGCGACACCTTTAGCAGTTGGCGGCGGCATAGATGCGGAAATCGCTGCGGAAGCGGTCACTTTAGGTGCTGACGTGGTTATTGTAGGCGGGAACATAATCAGAACTGCAAAGGTGGAGGAGTCAACGCGGAAGATACGGAAAAGCATGGATCTCCGTATGGTCGGAAAAGAAAAGGGCGCACGAACGAAGAAGGCGCTGGATGAAGAGATCTTCGAGCTGTTCATGCAGGTCTCCACACCGAACATCTCGGATGCCATGCACCGGAAAGGAGTGATGCACGGTATAAGACCGCTCTTCGAGGATATCAAGCTGGTGGGCAAGGCAGTTACCGTCCAGACGTTCGAGGGCGACTGGGCAAAGCCGGTCGAGGCAACGGATGTGGCAAAGGCCGGTGAGGTAATCGTCGTTTACGCGGGGTCGAAAGACATCGCGCCCTGGGGCGAACTCGCCTCGTGGAGTTGTAAGCAGAAGGGCATTGCGGGTATCGTTATTGACGGTGCCGTGCGCGATGTGGACGAGATACGACGAATCCGGTTCCCCGTTTTCGCGAAGTACATCGTGCCGCATGCCGGCGAGCCGAAAGGGTTTGGCGAAATCAATACGGAGATCAGGTGCGGTGGCGAGGAAGTGAACCCCGGCGATTGGATCATCGGCGATGACAACGGTGTGGTGGTCGTGCCGAAGGAGCGCGCATACGAGATCGCACGGCGTGCGAAGGAAGTGTGGAAGAACGAGGAGCGCGTGAGAGAGGAGATAAAGCGTGGGAAGACGCTTTCGCAGTTGCTCGATTTGTATATGTGGGAGAAGAAGTAAATCTCCGATAATTAAAATTGGCACTTCTCCCCATTTAGGAAGATCAACAGAAAGATCTTCAGCTTGGTCTATTCTAAGCAGGGAATTCAAAGCCCTCTGTCATGCCGTGTATTTTGTGAACTTGTTGCAAAAACGCTATCACTGCGTACGCGCTATGAACAAAGCGAAAGTTTAACATTATAGCAACCATGTAGAAATAGCAGCGAGAAGTGTGTCTGTCATGCTAGGGCAAACGAAGATAGAAGGAGCTTGTGACGTCTTTATGGCTGCTGTGGATGAGAAGAACGGACTGTTTGCGTTCGTATGACGAAAGAAGCGACGTGGCATCTATCTCGCTAACTAGGAACCTGAGGGGGTCTGAATAGGATGACATTAATGAAACTTGACGCTACGGAGGTTTTGAGTGAATTCGAAGCTGTAAAGAGCCAGGCAAAGCAACTGCGACAAAATGTAACGGATTCTTTATTTGGCTCGAGCGACGAGCTGGAGAATCTGGTTGAAGCATACAAGGACGCGAAGCTACATTTCGGGCGGATAACGACCGAGCAGAACCTCGGCGTTTACCTCCGGGACATAGAGATGAAAGGGCGAGATTATTCGGCGGCGTATAAACAGAAGGCGTTATCGCGCGAGCTCGATACCGAATGCGACAAGGCCATTACCGCTTTAAAAAGTCTGGCACCTGCATCGTCGAAGGGCGATTTCGAGATACTCACAACGCTCAAGCAGCAATTGGAAGAATTATACGGGGCGGTGCCTGATGCAAACTACGAAGTAAACGTAAACGAGGCGATAACCGCGTACGAAAGGGGCGCGTATCTTGCATCTGCATTGATTGCAAGTCGGGTCATTCTGTATGCCTCAGACCAGATTCGGGGAGAGTTCGCGGAGGATAAAGTGCAATTTCTGCACGATAAAGGGCTCGTCGAGGCTGATAAACGAGCTGCGCTCCGATCACTGATAAAAGCGAAGAGAACGGCGAAGAGAATCTTCTCGCGCGATATAACCGCATTCCCCTCAGCCGATGATGTCCTTGCGCTATTAAGCGATACCGTTAGGATGTTAGAACTGGTGAGCACCGTTTCGAAAGTCGAGGCCGCGAGTTCGGAAAAGGAAGAAAGCCCGGCCGTGACAGAATAATGGGAACTACCGCGTGAGTACATGGCCAAAAATGCACGCAGAAACACTCTACTCTACGAAGAGCAAGCAGCTATTTTCGGTGATGTCCTAACTTTCATGACTCACTTTGAACATCAATAATTCCTCCCATGTCCAAACGTGATCTGTAATGCCCTCAGCCATGCA
>JAFGHB010000063.1 GCA_016930255.1 Methanomicrobia archaeon
GAATCCGAGACGAGTGCGGGTTTGGTCTCCACCATGTGCTCCTGGATGGTTGCACCACCCGGTAACGCGTGGTTCACCACTTCCATGTAGTTGTTTATGGTATCGGGTGTGACTTCCTTACCCAATCTCGTCTCCAGAATCGCGTGCGCGTCATCCAATCCGAGCATGACGGTTCTTCTCATATCATCCCAGATCTGTTGCATCGCAGCATTGTTCACCCAATCCTTTTTATACAGGCAGATATCCATATAGGTGATGGAGAAGGTGACTGAGAAAGCGATTGACGTGGACTGGGTAGAAGCGAAAGCAGAACTCGAAAGAGACGATGATGCCTTTAGCGACACCAAAGAGGTACGGGTAACCCTCGTCGGAAGAGGCAGGAAAATCAGGGAAAACCGCGCACGACTGATAAAGTTATACTGCAATTGGAGAGCGCGAAGCCCTGGCGAACTGATAGAAGAAGCGAAACGAGTAGGCGTGAAGGATACAGAGCTGAAGCTAAAAGAGTTTTATGACTGGCTCCGGACTGACTACCTAATACCCGAAAAAGGAGGGAAGAGAAAAGGGGAAAGGGGACTGGCACCACGATCAGCGGGACGGATCATTGAGGATATACGGGTATTTTACAAAGAGAACGAGATTTCCATTGGAAATTTGCACTTGCCAACACCACGAAAACTAAAAGAGAACTTCAGAAAGTTCCTATCGGCACAGGATGTGAAGCGGATGATAGCGGTCTGTGAGCGGTTACGGGACAGAACGATCATCCTGTGCGCGTTCCAAGGCGGGCTGGGGATGAAAGAACTTATCACGCTGAACTATGGTGATGTGGCTGAGGGTTTAGAAAAGGGTGAAGTTCCACTCACGCTCCATCTCATGCGAGAGAAAGAGGGGATAGAATATTATACCTTCTTAGGGGAAGACGCGATAGATTCATTAAGCTGTTATATCAAGTTGAGGAAAAAAGGGTCGCGATATCTGGATCCCGAAGACATAAAGAGAGATTCTCCCCTCTTCATATCAGAATCCAACCGCCGCAGGAAGGAGCGTGTGAGGGCGTATGAAAGTGGGATTAACAGAGCGATGCAGGCAGTAGCACTGAAGGCAGGGCTGATAAGCGAAGAAGAGAAAGGGCGAACAATAAACACTGCGGGAATACACGCCTTACGTGCCTCGTTCTCCACACTCCTTCGGGATCAAGGTGTTCCTCCGGATTACGTAGAAGAGATGCTGGGGCATAAGCTTCCGTATGATAGCGCGTACATGAGAGCAACGGTAAACCGGCTCAAAGAGGCGTATATGAAGGCATATCCTGCATTGAGCATCAAACAGGTATTCGAGAAGCCCCCACAAAAAGAGGAGATAGATGAGCGAATCAAAGCGTATTTAGCACGAGTCGGCATAACGAATAATAATGGCAGGGTTTACAAATGCCCTTCTTGCAGTAGCAATCTCGATCAGAACTGGAATGTATGCCCTCACTGTGGATCGGATATCGGGGTTAAAAAATGCCCGAGCTGTAATTCCTCGATCGCGGCCTCGTGGAAATTCTGCCCTTATTGTAAACAAAATCTGAACAACCAGAAATATATCCATGACTGGATCCCTCGAGGGGATACGTGACTTAGATCCACAAACGCAATTGTGCCGGTAACATTTGCACAGTATTTAAATTAAATTTAGTAATAACTATGAAAAAAAGGTGAAAAATGAGCGAAGAGGCAATGCTGGAAGTGTTGGAAGCGCTATCGAAAATAGGGGGGCAATGGGAATTAGGAGAATCGGTGTGGCGTGTCTGGGGCTGGATACTGCTCCATTCCTGTCCCGTATCACAGAAGGAAATAGAGGAAGGCACGGGCTACAGCAGCGGATTGATCGCCATAAACGTGCAGAAATTGAAGATGGCGAATATGATTAATGAAACCTCTATGGGTGGAGATAAGCGTTATTTTGTTAATACCTCGTTAACTGACGCGTTTGGCACGTTTTCGAGGCGGTTTTTCGAGGATAACATAAAACCGGTGATTGCACTCCTCTCGGAAAACTTGGATAGGATAGAGAACGCAAAAGTGAAAAACACGTGCTGTGAACTCATAAACGAATATGAGAAATTAAATCCTATGGTTCTTGTCCTTTCCAGGCTAATCGAGGATATAAACACACGTGCGATAACCGGGGAGGAAATGAGAGAGAGAAACGGGATAGTGGATTTCACGGGAGCATTTAGAAACAGCATAGCAGACCTAAAGTATGGATCTAAAGTGGTGTTTACAGGTTCAGTAGCGGTATGCACACCTTTCATCGAATTGCTCGCGTACACGGTAAGAGATCGTGGTTTTAAGATGGTATATGTGCCGAGAGCGGATGCGAATGAGGCAAGGAAGATAAAGGAGATAGAGCACATAGGGTATAGCGTTATAGACGAAAAGGCGGATCCGAAAAAACCTGATGCCGTTGTCGTACTTGGTGGGCTGGCGATGCCTAAGTTTGGCTGTGAACCAGAGGATGTCACTCGTTTGATTGAAGAGCTATCTGGAGAGAAGAAACCGAAAGTTATCGGCGTGGGGTTCATGAACATCTTTGAGCGTACGGGCTGGGATAAGAAGCTCAAATTCGATACGCTAATCGATGAGGCCGTTGTTAAATAGCCCGTCCGTGTTCGGGATTGTGGCCTACCTACTCGAGTTCAAATTTTAAACTTTGTTTTGGATGGTGCGATACGTGTCTATTCGCTTTAAACTCCACTCGGCGTCGTCCATCTCGCCTTGCTCTTTCCAGTATTCATAGTTCTTTTGCCACGCGTCTGCGGGCACGTCATAATCCGAGATGTCTTCACCGGCGAGCGACATAACCTCCGCGGCATGTTCGTACGCGTCGGCGGCTCCGAAGAAGTTATCCTGCGCAAAGAAGAAATTACCAATGGTCTCGTAACGGTCCTTACAAGCCTCATAGTCCCCCGCCTTCTCATGCATCTGACATGCCATATTCATAAAGAACGCCCATAGTGAACGCTCCCCGAGCCGCTCAGCGAACGCGGATGAACGCTCAAAAAGCTCTGCTGCGTCCTTCCAGCGCTGGATCGTATCGCAAATCCGAGCGGCATTGAAATAGCCGTACATACACAAGAAGTAGCTGCCCTTACTCTCCTTTATCTCAGCATATCTTCTCCACAGTGCGATTGCACCCTCATAACTGCTCTTCTTCTCTTCTTCTCGCGCCTCACGCTCATAAGACCGTGCTGCCAAGTACGCATCCATCTCGTTTCCCTCCGCTTCCATCTTACATTCTGTAATAAATAATGCCTGACGTAATATATATAAGTTTCTAATTTTAATAATACATACCTATCAAACATTTCGTAATATCGTGAACCGATCGCACACTGGGATAATCGGTGTGAATTGATGGTCGTTCGGGCGTATGAATTACACGCTACTCGGTCTCTATTATCTTGTCATCGCCCTCATTTTCGTCTTTTATTGTCGTACCTTTCATATACAACGAAATCTTCACGCCTATAAAGGATATAAAAACAGCGCCGAGGATGGAGGAGAAGAGCGTCAGGTACCCTATAGGAGAAATACCTTTGTATAACCAGATGATGGCGTCGCTCCCGCCCCACAGAATCAGCCCCGAGGCAATTATAGAGAATAGAATGGCCCAGTGTCTCACTATTTTTTCGCCTTCTATCAGCATACTCATCATCTTGCCAATGAGCGGCGCGAGTGCAGCTCCAACGTACCACCATATGCTGAACTTGATGAAGTACACGATACCCACTAAGATCTGTTCGTCTAGCTCGGGTTCCACCTCGGTATAGCCCATAATGCCTTGGAAGGTGCCTGCTAAGAAAAGCACAAGCGCAACGATGTACGTAATAAACGATATCTTACCACCGTATAAGGACTGTTTCATGCTGTCAACGAGATTTATTATCAAGTTTTCACGCCCTAATCCTCTGAGCAGGATGTAAATTCCTACGACCCCTATGATAAGTCCCAGCGCTTTACCTGAGAGATTGAGCAGTAGCGAAACGGCTAACAGGAACATGATAAGACCTATTGGTGGCAAAAAGGTGTGCGAAAACTTTGGATCCTCTAACAACCGCTTGAACACATAAAACGTGTTCTCCAAAGGTTCACTCTGCTTTACCACCACTCGCCGGACAGAGTCAATCCGCACGCGCGACTGGATAATGGGGATAATCCATTCGTCCTCTGCACCATCACTCACGAGAATCGCAGATTTAGCCTCGAATTTGGAGAGAACCTCATCAAGTCGTTGTCCTATTCTCCTATCAGACTCTACGCCAACAATCTTATCGCCTGCGATTAAGACGACTTCCACCTCTGCGTCTTCCTCGCTTGCGTTCAGTCGTTCATAAATTCGAACCGCTTCAAATATCGCATTGATGTCCGACTCTTCGGAATCAGCGAGAGCCAACTTCGTTGCCGCGGATAAAAGCGCCTCTCTGCCTATAATGGGCGTCTCTAAACCTGCTTTCTCTCCGATGTCATTATCGCGGTCTACACAAATGATAAGTATCGTAGTTTTAGACCCCACTCTTCTCCCCCTCTACTCTAGCATTATTCACTTATAGGGTATAAAGCTATCGCTCGAATTGCGTCAGTCTCAACTGTCGCGCTATGCACGTTTCACCCGGTATTTCCACGGGATACTTACCAGTGAGACAGCCGAGGCACAGATTGTTTGCGTCTATACCCACGGCATCCATCAATCCTTCCATGCTTACATACCGTACCGAATCGGCGTTTAAAAATGCCGCTATCTCATCGAGGCTCCTCTCCCAGGCTACTAAATCCTTCCGCGTCGGCGTGTCAATGCCAAGGTAGCACGGCGCTATTATGGGCGAGCTCCCGATTCGCAGATGTACTTCCGTTGCGCCTTTCTTCTTCAAATAGTCCACGATTCTCCTCGAGGTGGTCCCCCGGACGATGCTGTCATCCACCAGCACAACCCGCTTCCCCTCTACGTTCGCTCGCACGACGTTTAATTTCAGTCGCACGGCAAGATCACGAGACGTTTGTTCCGGCATGATAAACGTCCGGCCTACGTAGCGGTTCTTTATAAAACCCTCCATATAATCGAGTCCTGAGCGTTTCGCGTAGCCGATAGCGTACGTTATGCCGGAATCCGGTACGGGTGATACAATGTCCGCGTCCACGCCGTGCTCCTCTGCTAGGCGCTCTCCTATCTTCAACCGCACGTTGTAGACCAATCGTCCGTCTAATACGGAATCCGGCCTCGCGAAATAGACATATTCAAAAACACAATGGGCGCTGGTAATCCCGCGGTATAACTGCTGAGAATCGAACGTAACAGCGTTTTTGGGCGTAGTTACACGACTCGGTAAGCCCTGCTGGGGGTTAATCATCAATACTTCACCGGGTCGCACATCGCGTAGTAAAGTCCCGCCTAACGTATCAATCGCAGGACTTTCTGAGGCTATTATGTACCCGGAATTAGCTCCGCCATTTCCATCTTTCAACTCGCCGAAGCACAGCGGTTTAATGCCCAACGGGTCCCTCACGGCTATCACCGTATTATTCATCAGAATAACCAACGAATAGGACCCTATCACGCATTTCATCACTTCCTTGATTGCTTCTATTGGATTACGTCGCATCAATTCCTTCGCCAGGAGCTGTGCTATCACCTCCGTGTCGGTATCAGAATGAAATATCCGACCCTCCTTCTCTAACGAGCGTCGTAACGCCTCCGCGTTGACCAGACTACCGTTCAGCGCTATAGCCATCTTTCCGTTCTTGTAATTGACGAGCAGAGGTTCGGTATTCTCGGCTTTTGACGCACCTACCGTGGAATACCGAACATGGCCGATGCCAATAGAGCCCTTCAGCGATTCTAATCGTTTTGGCGAGAACACTTCATAAACGTACCCCATAGCCTTTATCAGACTTATATCCTGCTCTGTTCTTGGTATATCGTTTTCTATCTCTGCGTTTGCACCGCTACTCACGCCTATACCTGCAGATTCCTGCCCCCGATGTTGCAACGCGTAGAGTGCATAATAGATGGGCAAGGCGACATCTCCGTTGGTTAGCGCGATACCCGCGATTCCGCATCCTTCCTTTTTGCTTACATCCACCTCATCATCCTTCATTTCTGAGACTCCTCCTTCACTCCTCCGCCGATTTACAATGGTCTAAATCCTCATCATAAATTCCAATAAACCTTTTGGACTGTCTTAATCTCCGCTATCCGGGTCATCACCCGCTCATTCGGACCGATTATGCGGTTCCTCAAATCCCCATTATCGGCGATGAGCGAATTGAAAACAGCGAGAACGGATTCCGCGATCGCGTTCAGATCGTATCCTCCTTCTAATGTCATCACAATCCGTCCTTTACACAGCTCGTTCGCTATCGCCATTATCACGTCCGTAAACAATCCAAACCCCTGAGATGTCACGGCCATTGAGGCCAACGGGTCGGCAACATGCGCATCAAAACCCGATGATACGAGCACAACTTCCGGTCGAAACTCTCGTGCTATCGGAACTAAAATGCTGGTGAATGCATATAGATAGCCTGCATCGTCCGTACCGATAGGCAGCGGGACGTTAACGGTGAATCCCGTGCCGTCGCCTTTACCTACTTCATTTATCCAGCCGGTGCCGGGATAGTGCGGATATTGATGTATGGAGAAATACAAGACCGAAGGGTCCTCGAAGAACACTTCCTGCGTGCCATTGCCGTGGTGCACATCCCAGTCAGCAATCAAAATGCGTTTAGCCCCGTATTCCCGCTTTAATTGTTCAGCAGCAATCGCAACGTTGTTAAATATGCAGAAACCTCGGCCTCTAGTCGAGTTAGCATGATGCCCTGGTGGCCGAACCAGCGCGAATATACGCCGCAGCTCGTTCGATTCATCCATTACCTCGTCTACCGCTTTTATCAAGCCGCCCGCGGCAAGTAACGCTATATCGTACGTAGCACTGCACAAAGGCGTGTCGGGGTCGAGCATGCCACCGCCGCTTTTACAGAGCGCTTCTACTTTCTGCACATAAGCGGGCGTATGCACGTATTCTATTTGCTCGCGTGAGGCTCGCACGGGGTGTATCCTTTCTATCTTCTTCGTTAGATTGCGCTCTTCCATACCGCGCATTATGCTTATCAGCCGTTCTGCGCTCTCAGGATGATACCCCGTATCGATGTGTGGTTCATACTCTCCGTGATACCCCGTGTCGTGTCGCAAATAATCCTCGTGATAGACAAATCCGGTGGCAGCGTTCATCTTTCGTTTCGTACGTAGTTAAATTGAATTGTTAACGGAACCAAAGCGTAATAAACTTTTTGGAACGTTCTGGTTCAATGAGTTCGATTGAACGTCAGTCAGGTTCGAGAGTGGAAGCTGGAAGCGAGAGCTATTCTTATTTTATTACTGGGGTCTACATGATTATCACGACCGAGGAACCGGAAGTTGGGAGAAGGCAGATGAAGAAAGCATTGATCGAACTGGGGAAGAGCCTGGTGGAGGCGCTGGTAATCGTCGCTCTTATCGTTTCTATAGCATACGTAGCTACGGGCTCGTGGCATATAGGCTTTGCGGTCGAGTCAGGGAGCATGGAGCCGAATATGCAGGTGGGCGATCTGATCTTCGTGCAAGCACCGCACCGCACGACTATCACAACCTACGAGGAGGGGCAGCAGCTCGATTATACAACCTTCAACAATTATGGTAACGTGATTATATACCGCCCGAATGGGCTCTCGTCCGCAACGCCGATAATACACCGGGCGATGTATTGGGTGGAGCAAGGAGAAGCAATGCCTAATGGCAAGCCCGCACCGCACGCCGGCTACATAACGAAGGGCGATAACAATTCCGGCTATGACCAGCCAATGCTGGGCGTGGACCCGGTGAAGCCTGAATGGGTGGTTGCGGTAGCGAAAGCGCGAGTTCCGTACTTGGGCTATCCCTCGCTCATCTTGAAAAAAGGTTTTTAAACAGGAACTTAGATGGAATAATAAGAAACCATGAGTAGAAAGCCAGCTCGGATGTACACGAAAGTAACAGGACCTGCATATGTGCGACGGAAATATATGGGTGGAGTTCCGGGAAGCAAGATTACCATTTTCGACATGGGCAATTCCAGTGCGGAGTTTCCGGTCTCTCTCTCCTTAGTTGCAAAGGAGGCGTGTCAGGTACGGCACAATGCGCTGGAAGCCGCACGGATATTCGCGAATCGGTATCTGGTGAAGGGTGTGGGGCGAAAGAATTTTCAGTTGAAGATTCGGCTGTATCCGCACCACGTGCTGCGGGAGAACAAATTGGCGACCGGAGCAGGAGCAGATCGTGTATCGAGCGGCATGCGACATGCGTTTGGGCGAGCGGTCGGAACGGCAGCGAGGGTGAAGCGTGGGCAGAAGATGCTCACCGTCGCGGTCGAGGAGGACAATGTGGATCAGGCGAAGGAAGCTCTGAGACGGGCGAGCTATAAGCTGCCGACACCGTGTAGGATCGTTATTGATAGAGGCGAAGAGTTGGTGGCTGCCTAATTTGCGGCTTTTTATCAGATAAATTTTCTGAGGAAGGGAAATAACAGAAAGCTTATAACCCCGCGCGCGAATTTAGGGTTTAATTAAGTGGATTGGAATACTGACAGGGTGTTGAAAGATGGAGCTTGAAAGAAAAGCATTCCCGAAATTGCTTGTTCGGACAGTAGTAGTTATTACAACAATCTCAGAACAAGGGATCGCGAATGCAGCTCCTTTCAGTTTCAATTCGCCAATAAGCTTCGATCCGCCGCTATATGGCTTCTCGTGCAACCCCGCGCACGATACGTGGCGGAACATCCAGGCGAACGGCGAGTTCGTGGTGAACGTGGTGGGAAAAGACCTCGCGGGAATCTTGCATATTCTTGAAACTGACTACCCGTACGAGGATAACGAGATAACACATGCGGGGTTAACAGAAGCACAAGCGAAGGTAGTAAAGCCGCCGAGGATAAAAGAAGCACTCGCATGGATGGAGTGCACACTTGAAACTACCGTTGAATTGGGCGACCATATCTGGATAATGGGGGGCGTAGTGGCAGTGGCAGTGAAGGACGAATTCTGGAAGGAAGCAGGGCGGCTTGACGTGGAAAAAGCGAACTTATTATGTCATTTAACAGGAGAATCTTTTGTCGTGGATATGAAAGAGGCGAACTATAAGAGGGCGAAATGAAGAAAGTAGTGCTTGCCTATTCAGGAGGATTGGACACATCGGTCTGCATTCCATTGCTGAGAGAGCAGTACGGCTACGATGAAGTGATCGCGGTACTGGTAGACGTAGGCCAGCCGGAAGCCGATATAAAAGAGGGTGTGGAGCGTGGCGAGAAGCTCGGGGACTCGTTCAGGCTCGTTGATGCCAAGGACGAGTTTGTGCGCGATTACATCTTCCGATTGATCAAAGCGAACGGGAGTTATGAGGGCTATGTGCTGGGCACGGCGATTGCGAGACCGTTGATAGCGAAGAAAGTAGTGGAAGTAGCGAAAGAGGAGAACGCCGAGGCGGTCGCGCATGGCTGCACCGGCAAGGGCAACGATCAACTCAGATTTGATGCGGTATTCAGGGCTACGGACCTGGACGTCATCGCACCGGTACGAGAGATGAGTTTAACGCGCGAAGAGGAGAAGAAGTACGCAGCGGAGCACGGCATTGCGTTTGGCGCGGAGAAGCGCTGGAGCATCGATGAGAATATCTGGAGCAGAAGCATCGAGGGCAGCGAATTAGAAGATCCTGCCTTTTTACCGCCTGAAGAGATCTTCCAATGGACCCTTTCCCAGGATGACGCGCCTGATGATGCTGAAATTGTAAAAATCGGCTTTGAGCGTGGAATTCCGGTCGCGTTGAACGGGAAGAGGATGGACGGTGTAACGCTCATTAAAGAGTTGAACAGGATGGGCGGCAAGCACGGTGTTGGCCGAACGGATATTATCGAAGATCGCGTTCTGGGCTTCAAGGCGCGTGAGAATTACGAGCATCCCGCCGCTACGATATTGCTGGAGGCGCATCGCGACCTCGAACGACTCGTTCTCACGAGAACCGAGCTGAAGTTCAAAGACTGTGTTGATCAGACCTGGAGTGAGCTGGTCTACCAGGGTTTGGTGATGGATCCGCTTTATGACGATCTTAATGCCTTTGTGGACAAGACGCAGGAACGGGTGACCGGCACAGTCTTTATGAGGCTGAAGAAGGGTGTTGCACGCGTCGTGGGACGGGAATCACCCAACGCATTGTATTCCGCGGATGTCTCCTTTGACGCGAAGCAAGAGACCCGGATCGTCGAGGGTTTTTCCATTTATCACGGCTTCCAGTCGCGAATGTGCAGAAAATCGTTGGAATGAACGTAACCGCGGATCGCAGCGGTATTGTTTTTGAGCTATGAACGTAACGGTGCGAAGGTCAGGGATCGAAGGCGAAATAATCGCGCCACCCTCGAAGAGCTATACGCATAGAGCCATAACGATAGCCTCGCTGGCGAGGGAAAGTGAGATTTCCTATCCGCTTCTCTCAGGAGATACCGAAGCGACCATTAACGCAGCGAGATGCGTAGGCGCGACGGTAACGGTAGATCGTGACGGATACGGGCCGAAAATAAAATTGGATGGTGTTGAAGGTAGTCCCGTCACACCCGAGGAGGTAATCAATGCTGAGAACTCAGGCACGACTTTACGGTTCTTTACTGCCGTGTCCGCGCTATGCGAAGGTGAGACCGTGCTCACCGGCGATGCGTCATTGAGTAAGCGGCCGAATTTGCCGTTACTGAACGCCTTGAACGATCTCGGTGCAGAGGCACACTCTACAAAAGGAGACGGCACCGCGCCATTAGTCGTAAAAGGCCGATTAACCGGTGGAGAGACTGCGATAGACGCATCCATCAGTTCACAGTTCATTTCCGCACTGCTCATCGCCTGCCCGCTTGCACCGAAAGATTCTTATATTCAGGCGAACAATCTTAGCTCAGTACCTTATATGAGAATGACAACCGAGGTCTTAGAGCAGGCAGGTGTTGGGGTTTCTTTTTCTACTTCGAGCGGTTCACAAGATTATTATTTCCACGTGGAAGGTGGGCGGAGTTATGATTTACGCAGGTTTACGGTGCCGGGCGATTTCTCGTCCGCCTCGTATCTCTTAGCCGCAGCTGCAATTACGGATTCAAAGCTGAAGGTAAGGAACCTGTTTCCCTCAGCGCAGGGCGATTCCCGGATCGTGGAGCTGTTAAAGGATATGGGTGCGATTATACGCTGGGACCGGGAGAGCGGGGTTGTGGAGGTAAACGGAGCTGAATCTACGGGTCTGAGTGGAATCACGGTAGATATGCGTGAGAATCCGGATTTAGTGCCGACAATCGCGGTTTTAGCTGCCGTTGCGAGTGGCACGACGGAGATAACCAGTGTTGCGCATCTCAGATATAAAGAGACCGATCGGTTGCGGTTCTTGGCAGAGGAGCTGCCGAAGCTGGGCGTGCGAGTAAAAGAGCGAGAGGACGGGTTGTTGATAGAAGGGCGGAAAGAGAAGGGCTTAACCGCGGGGGCGAAGGTCTATTCACACGATGATCACCGATTGGCGATGTCGTTGTGTATCGCGGCGCTTGCAACCAGAGGTGAAACGGTCGTTGAGGGTACTGAGTGCGTTAATATCTCTTATCCTGGCTTCTTTAAGGTTATGCGTGATTTAGGAGCTGAGGTAACCCTTTCGTAGTGGGGGTATGAAGAACAAAAACCAAGAAAATGACCGAAGATTTGAAGGATGAGATACGGGCTTTTAATGCGAAAGAAGTGCTCGTGGAGATGAAGGACATCTCAGGGTCGATGCTGGACCTCGCGTATTCCGCAGTTCTGTACAGCAGCCCGGAGATCGCGAACGAAGTGTTTAAATTGGAGCAGACGATGCATTCGCTCTTGTATAAATTGAGAATCGCGATCATGCTGGGGGCGCGGAACGTAGAGGATGCAATAGAATTCGCGGGGATATTACAGATCGCCTCGGCGGCGGAGAAGATCTCGAATGCGGCTAGCGACATCGCAAAGATAGCCACCTCGGTCAATATCACCGACTATCTCGATCGTGAGGATTTCGAGGAAGCGATACTCAATGTAACGATTAAGCCCACGTCTGTCTTAAAGAATAAGTCGCTGAAGAGCTTGAAGCTCGAAACCGAGACAGGGATGCACGTATTAGCGATGAAAAGGGGCTCGAAGTGGATTTATTCGCCGGATAAAGAGGAGCAATTGCGGGAAAACGACCTAATCATCACTTCAGGCCCGACCGAGGGAATACCGGCGTTTTGTAAATTTGCAACGGGTAAGGAGTACAAAGGCTGGGAGAAGGAGGAGCGAGAAGAAGGGATAAAAGGGAAGAAACTCACCGAAGAAATCGCAGATCTCATTGCGGATATGAAGAATATGTCAGAGCTGATGGTGGGGCTCTCGTATTCCGCCGTAAGGTTTTACAGCAAAGAGATAGCGCAGGAAGTGCGAGACATGGAAGAGTCAATGGATCGGATGAAGGAAGAGCTGGAGATCTTAGTGATAGAGGCGGCGCGCGGGGTAACGAAACGGAGCAATTTCGCGGAGTTCCGGGGCTTATTGCATATCGCGTGGTCTTCGGAAATACTATCGGACGCAGCGTACGAGATCGCCGACGTGGTGTTGCGTGATCTCCCCTTGCATCCGGTCTTTTCAGCCTCGATCGAAGAGTCCGACGAGATCATCCTGCGGATGGGAGTGAAGAACGAGGATATCTTTGACAAGACGCTCAAGGAGTTGAGAATAGAGACGCGAACGGGGATGTTCATACTGGCAATTCGGCGAAAGGACGGCAAATGGGTGTATAACCCCGCGGGCAGTGCAGTGATACGAAATGGCGATCTGCTCATCATGCGGGGGCCACGCGAGGGCGAGACGAAGATGAGGGAAATTTGCGGTGAGGTTATCAGTACAGATCAGTAATTATTTTAATACCCAGTCTAACATACAGTAGGATGTAAAAGAAGGGGTCGTGGCCTAGTCCGGAAGGGCAGCGGGCTCCAGACTCGCCGATCGTGCGTTCGAATCGCACCGACCCCATCGGGTTTTTTAATTATTCCTTTACATGCTTCAGTATATGCGCGATCTCAGGCATGATTATCTCTTGGAGCGCTAATTGCACTGCTGCGGGCGAGCCGGGCAGGCAGAAGATCGCTTTTTGATCGATCACACCACCGATCGCACGGCTTAATACTGCTGCCGTGCCTATCTCATCATAACTCTTCAGCCTGAAGAGCTCGCCGAAGCCCGTTATCTCCTTCGTCAGCAGCTTCGAGACAACCTCTATGGTAACGTCGTGTGTCGTCAAGCCCGTGCCGCCGGACGTGATAATGAAATCAGCACCAGTGCGCAAAGCGTTTACGATACCTTCGGCTATTTTGTCCTCCTCATCGGGCAGCACTTGATAGTATACCACCTCGTGCCCGTTTTCTCGCACGAGTTCCTGTGCGCTTTCGCCTGACAAATCGTCGATCTCTTCCTCTCCTCTTTCGCGCTTCCAGTATTTCGAGGTGCTGATCGTGAGTACTGCGCATTTGTAATGCTGCTTTACGCCATTCTTATGCTTTGCTGGCACGGTCATTTCTGTCTTCATAGTGTTACTGTACGGTGTAAACTATTAATAATGAAGGAATAGAATGGAGTTATATAGCATAGCATGGAAGTGGAGGAGGTGCTGAAATAAAAAATGGCTTATGAATGGCTTATTGGAGTTTTATTTTTTGCAGTGCTCGTATTGGCATCGTCGGTAAAGGTAGTGAAGGAATATGAGCGGGGTGTAATCTTCAGGCTTGGACGTCTGGTCGGCGCGAGGGGGCCAGGGCTGTTCTTGATCATACCCGTATTCGAGTCCATGGTGAAGATAGACTTGCGTGTATCTGTCTTTGATATACCCCCGCAAGAGGTCATAACCAAAGATAACGTCACTGCGAGAGTGAATGCTGTCGTTTATTACCGCGTGCTTGATCCCGAGAAGGCGGTAACTGAGGTAGAGCAATACCAGTATGCCACCTCGCAAATCGCTCTGACCACAATAAGGGGTGTGATCGGTCAGGCGGAGCTGGACGAAATACTCTCCGAGCGAGACAAGATCAATAAACGATTGCAGGTCATAATAGACGAAGCAACAGACCCTTGGGGCATAAAGGTCTCTTCAGTGGAGATAAAGGACGTTGAACTGCCAAAAGAGATGCAGCGTGCAATGGCGGCACAGGCAGAAGCAGAGCGGAATAAAAGAGCACGAATTATCTCCGCAGATGCCGAGTTCCAGGCGGCGAAGAAAGTTGCAGAAGCTGCGAGCGTCCTGCAAAAAGAAAAAGGCGGGATGTTCATTCGAACGCTCCAAACGATAAAGGAGGCGACGGAGGAGAAGGCCACCACAGTTATCATTCCGTTCCCGATAGAGATGCTCGATGCGCTGGGATACCGCTCTGAGGCACGTTCCAAGGATAAAGAAGAGACCAAGGAGAGATCGGAATAAGAGACCGAAGCTTTTTTCTTCGATCAACCTTTCTCTTTAAGCGAGTTTGATGGGGGAGCAGTTCTTAGAGATAACCGAGAAGCGGGAAGTCGATGCGATAATCGCGCGCGTTGCCGCAGAAGTAGCAACGGCACGAGCAAAAGCAGACGCAGCGGTAGAAAAGGTGAACGTAGCCGAGGCGCTCGGTAGAGTTGCTGCTGTCGCTGTCTTCTCAGCGCTTGATGTTCCTCCGTTTGATCGGGCGATCATGGACGGCTACGCAGTTGTAGCTTCAGACACCTTCTATGCCGATGAGGATAATCCCGCTTCCTTGATTGTAAACGGGTTAATCTTTGCGGGCGAGTTACCAAAACAGTCCGTAGAGCCAGGCTATTGCAGTGGCATATCGACCGGAGCCCCGCTGCCCAAAGGCGCGAACGCTACGGTGAAAGTAGAGAACACCGCCGAGTATACCGAGGTTATAGAAGGCGAAGAGCGAACGAAGGTAAAGATTTACAAACCCGTCGCTCCAGGCGAGAATATCATGCGTGTTGGCTCTGATATAAAGCGAGGAGAGCAACTAATACGGCGCGGCACGACGCTCACACCGCGTGATACCGGAGTCCTGGCTGCATGCGGGCTCAACGAAGTTATGGCCCGCAGAAAGCCGACGGTCGCGCTCACGTCCACGGGCAATGAGCTCACAGCACCTGGTGAAACGCTCGAACCCGCGAAGATCTATGACGTTAATGCCCAGACCCTCAGCGATTCGGTCCGTGAATGCGGTTGCACACCGTATTTCCTCGGCATAGTACGTGACGATATCGAGGAGATATCAGGAAAGCTAGGGGAGTCGTTGGAAAAGGGTGTTGACGTTATTATTGTCTCAGGAGGGACTTCCGCCGGCGTTGGTGACCTGTTGCCAAAGGTGGTAGAAGAGCGGGGCGAGATTCTCGTACACGGCGTTGACATCAAACCCGGAAAGCCCTTCATCTTCGGGACGATTCAAGGGAAGCCTTTCTTTGGCTTGCCCGGGAATCCGACATCTGCATTGATCACTTTCAATCTTTTCGTCGCGCCGCTGCTTCGCGTGCTATCAGGGCGTGCCCGGGACTATGAGGAAGCAAAGCGAAGAGCGGGAAAAGGAATAAAAGCAAAGGCTGCAATGCGGATCTTCTCCGATAAAGGCCGAAATGAATACGTGCTTGTCACTATCGGTCCGACGGAAAATGCGGAAGAAGCGGCATTCCTCGCTTATCCTATTCTCACCGGTTCGGGCGCGATTACAACGCTGTCAAAAGCCGATGGCTACCTCTTCATGGCAAAGGGTAAGGAGATAATAGAAGAAGGGGAACCGGTGGAGGTTGCAGTGTTGACCGAACTACCACGCAGCTAAGAAACCAACTGGAAGTTTACACCGGGTGTGTGCGCATGCAACTCGGCACTGCCACGGACTTCTCACGATCACGAACTACATTTATATTTAACCGCCATATATCTATCTAACATCCCGCCTTAACTCAGACTGGAAGAGTGCGCGGCTGTAGTGTGGCGTTTTAGATCACCTCCCGAAGATCTTATTACCGCGCGCGGATACCGTGCTGTCCCCGGTTCAAATCCGGGAGGCGGGATTTTTCAAAATGTCTGAACTGAAAGAACTGCTGAAGAAACTGGCAGAGGCACATGGCCTTTCGGGCTACGAAGGCGAGATAAGGGCGATAATCGAGGCCGAGTTAGAAGAGTATGTGGACGAAATAACAATCGACCAGTTAGGGAATCTGATAGCCACGAAGCACGGTAAGAAACCATCTGTTATGGTTGCTGCGCACATCGATGAGATCGGACTTATGGTGAAGCATATAAATGATGAGGGGTTCATTACGTTCTCACCCATTGGCGGCTGGTTCGCCCAAACGCTGCTCAATCAGCGGGTGATTGTGCACGCGGAGGGCGGCGGTTTGTACGGCGTTATCGGCTCGAAGCCACCGCATGTAATGAAGAAGGAGGAGCGCGAGAAGGTCATCAAAGTGGAAGACATGTTCATCGATGTGGGCGCTCGTAGCAGAGAAGAAGTGGAGCAGATGGGGATATCCATCGGCACGCCGGTTACTATCGACCGGCACTTTGTCAGTCTCGGAAATGATAGGGCTTCTTGCAAGGCACTTGACAACCGTGCAGGCGTTGCCGTGATGATAGAGGCATTGAAACGGACAAAAACCGAATTCGAGGTCTACGCAGTAGGAACAGTGCAGGAAGAGGTAGGGCTGAAAGGAGCGCGAACTACCGCGTATGCGCTCAGTCCTGACGTGGCACTTGCGACCGATGTTGACGTAGCCGGCGGGCATCCGGGAATGGAGAAGAAGGATGCACCGGTCGAAGTAGGCAAAGGCCCGGTAATTACCGTTTCCGACGCCTCCGGTCGTGGCATTATAACGCCCCTTTCGGTACTGACGTGGCTGAAAGAGACCGCAGCTCGTTGCGATATCGAATATCAGCTCAGCGTGGCGGATGGCGGCAATACCGACGCAAGCATAATACATCTCACGAAAAGCGGCATACCTACCGGCATCGTAAGCATCCCGACTCGGTATATCCACACGCCCGTAGAGTCGTTAAGCTTGCAAGACCTTGACAAATGCGCGGAACTCATTGCACGTGCGATCGAGTTGGTGGGCGAGTACTTCTAACTAACTCTACTCTAACTAACGTATGGCAACCGTAAACCTTGGCGGGATCGTCCCCTTCTCTACCATTGACTGGCGCGGAAAAGCCGCGATGGTGATATTTCTCAGTGGCTGCCCGCTCCGATGCATTTATTGCCAGAATTCTCAACTCCTGGGAGTGGCGAACTCGGTTGACGCGGAAGAGCTAGAAGCGGAGATAACCAAGAACAAAGATTTTATCGACGCGGTGGTGCTATCGGGCGGCGAACCGTTCATGCAACCACACGCAGTAGAGGCGATTGCGCGATTTGCCAAGAAGCACGCGCTGCTCGTTGCGGCGCAGACCTGCGGTTTTTATCCCCAGGCAGTCGAAGCTATGCTCAAGAGTAACCTCATCGATAAGATCTTCCTTGACATTAAGGCGCCACTGGCGGATGAGACGCTTTATGAAGAAATAGCAAGAGCGTCGGGGGTGGCAGAGCGGGTGGAAAGTACGCTTGAGGTTTGCATTCATTCGGCTATTGATCTCGAAATAGTAACAACGGTCTTCAAAAATTTCATTGGCTTGGAGGAAGTGAAACGGATCGCAATGGAGCTCGAAGAGGCGGGTGCCGCAAATTGCCCGTATGTCATACAACAGGGACGACCGGAACTCGTTCCAGAAGGAGTGATAAGAGAAGCTGACGCGTTCACAAACGATGAACTGAAAGAACTTGCTGCAGGTGCTTATCAAACCGGGCACCTGAAGGAAGTGAGAATTAGAACCAGAGCAGCTGGCGAGGAAGTGATTTATGGAGGGAATAAAGAAAGATGGTAAGCGTTTTTCTTGATGCGATCCCGCCAAACGTGCTTGCTGCAAGAGCATTGTGTAAAGATAACGAGGAGAGCAATGCGACGTTCGTCTGCTTCGGTATGCTGATCCGGATACGGGGCGATGAGAGACTTGTGCTGAGGCGTGAAGTTATCGAAGAGGCGATTGGTCGGGGGCTGACGGAGAACGAATGGCAGAGTATTATGTGGCATTACATCGGTGTTATCTCGAAAGCGGAAGAAACCGAGCTTGTATTCGAGGATTCCGAAGAATCAAGGGCGATGGACGCGTATTGGGATGAGCAGTTAGAACGTCTAGAGGAGAAAACTTAAATAAGTGTTTGTGGTATAATTCAAGAACATGGCAAGAATAGAACACGTTTACTGGAAGGACAAAATCGGCGGCGAAATAGAGCGGCAGGTGACAGAGGCTTTCAGCTACGGTTTCACTGTCGGCCCGCACGGCGAATGGGAGATGCTCATTGCAAAGGAAGACATAAAAGTGAAGAAGAATGAACTCGTTACCATAAAGATAGAAGAAGTAGAGGTGCCCAGGAAGGCGATAGTCCTACCTTGCCCCATAATGCGACATGCCCTTGGTATAGTTGCTTCGATCGCATTTGTGGGAGCGCCAATGAGTGTTGAGGAACGGAGGACTCTTAAAGAGGTTATTTTTCTCCCCGTAACTGATGGTAAGGTTGGAAAAGGCGAGTTACTCTGTGTTGTAAACGTCTTCTATGCCTCCATAGAGCGAAGGCTTGCGAGAGGTGCTGCGGAGAAGTGGCTGCGCGAGAGATACAGGTATTAGCATTTGTCGGCGCGCCCGCAGCGGGGAAGACTGTGGCTGCTTTAGTAGCAAAGGATATGGACCTCCCGATCATCACGATGGGAGACGTGATACGAGAAGAGCTAAAGAGGCAAGGTCTGCCGTTAAGTGACGATAATGCGGGCAGACTTGCAACTGAGCTGCGTGAGCGGGAAGGACTCGATGCAATCGCCAAGCGGTGCATCCCACGTATAAGAGCCGTACTGGATAGAGTGGGGGGCGAAGCGAAAAAGACCGTTGTCGTAATCGATGGGATAAGAGGCACGGCAGAGGTAGAAAGCTTCAAGAAGGAGTTCGGCCCCGATTTCACGCTTGTCAGGATTGATACCCCGCTTATTCGGCGCTACGAACGGATAAAAGCACGTGGCCGGGCTGACGACGCGTTAACACTCAAAGAATTCAAAGAGCGAGAGGAACGAGAGAAGGGGTGGGGAATGGGCGAAGCGATGGAAAAAGCAGATAAGGTGGTAAAGAACGAGGGCTCTTTGGGAACGTTTAAAGAAGAGATAAAGCGGATTTTAGATCCACAAGTTTGACGGTGATTTCTGACGCACGCGATAGATATACAGCAGGCTACGTACTGTACTACTTTATACTACTGCGCTTGCTGCTTTTGCGTGGTCTGTAGCACGCAACAGGTAACTTCTCTTCGCTCTGCTCCCTTTCCGCTCTAATGTGCCGTCAGAATGCAGACTTGCCAGATAGGTGGAGATGGTGCTCAGTCGCACATTCTCATCGAATACCTCTTCGTATATTTTTCGTACCTGTGAAGATGTGAACCACCCCTGAGGTGCGCGTTCATCAAAGCGTAAAAATCCGACCAATCGCTCTTTTATGGTGAGATCGTCGCTTTCCAAATCGTAGGGATAATCGGTGGAGAGCGATAAACGTTCGTTCACCAAGAAATTTTCGACCTCTTTTATCGCACGAGGGCCAAGTGCTTCGGCTACGGAGTAAGCTATTTTCTCCATTACGGTTATCTCTCGCCCCCCAATTGTTACTTCCACCCGCACCTTCACTTCTTCTTTCACGCCTTCTCCCCCTTCAGTGAATAAGTGAAACATTATTGGAGGTTATATATAAATACATAGGGTGCTTGCGCATATTTCCAGTGGAGCGAACGAATTATTAAGTGAACCTTGGGCGGCGGTTAAAAACTTTATACCATACGATGATAGATAGAATTTAGATAGCGAGGCATAGCTGAAATTGGCAGAGAAGCGAGATTACTACACTGTTTTAGGTGTGGAGAGAGAAGCATCGAAGGATGATATTAGGCGTGCGTATCGGAGATTAGCGAAGAAGCATCATCCCGATTTGAATAAGGATAACCCAAAAGAGGCTGAGGAGAAGTTTAAAGAGCTTTCCGAGGCTTATGAAGTGCTATCAGATCCGCAGAAGCGTGTAAATTACGATCGACTCGGACATGCGGGCGTTGATTTCGGCCCTGGCGGATTTACGTGGTCTAATTTCACGAGAAGCAGCGACATAGAGGATATCTTTGGCGATCTGATCAGGGATCTGTTTGGCGGCAATTTCGGATTCGGTGGCAGTAGAGCTACGCGAGCCGGAGCGGGTTCTTCTCCATTTGACGTCTTCTTTGGCGGCGGAGGCCGCGGCTATACACGCGCAGAAGAGCGTTATAAGCCAGAACGGGGGAGCGACATTCGATATGATCTTGGAATAGAGCTTGAGGAAGCAGCGAAAGGTTTGGAGAAGGAGATAAGCATCACGAAGAACGAGCGCTGCACCTCCTGTAGCGGTACGGGAGCGAGTTCAGGCGGATTGGAGACATGTACCGCGTGCGGCGGGTCCGGGCAGGTGCAAAGAGCGCAGAGACAAGGCTTCGCGCAGTTCATTTCCATCTCGGCCTGCCCGAGCTGTGACGGTCGCGGTCAGGTGATAACGAAGCCGTGCGGGAATTGTAATGGCTCCGGTAAGGTTAGAGTAACGAAGCAAATCACGGTGAAGATCCCCTCGGGCGTGGATACCGGGAGTCGATTGCGGGTGGCAGGAGAAGGCGGCGCAGGGGAACGAGGCGGCCCTCCGGGCGATTTGTATGTGATAATGCATGTACGAGAGCATGACTTCTTCAAACGAGCGGGGGCGGATCTGTTCTGTGAAGTTCCGGTTCGCTTTGCTCAAGCGGCATTCGGCGATGAGATCGAGATAAGCACGATCGATGGCGACGGTGCGCGAATAAAAATCCCCGCGGGTACGCAATCAGGCACGAACTTCCGGCTGAAGAACAAGGGCATGCCTGATTTGAAGGGCTACGGCAGGGGGAACCTTGTAGTGCGGGTGAAGGTGGTGACGCCGACGAAATTGAGCAAGAAGCAGAAAGAATTACTCTCCGAATTTGATAAAGAGGAAGAAGGACAGGGGCACGAGCGAGAAGAAGGCGGCTGGAAGCAGAAGAAGAGTTTCTCGTGGTGGAGTAAAAGCAGAAGTAGAAGTGGCTGATTACTTGATAGCTAGGATGAAAGAAGGGGGCGAGCGAAAGACATGGGCGAGAAGCGCGACATCAGGACTCCGATACTCTCTGTGGTGGGGCACATAGATCATGGTAAGACCACGTTGCTCGATTCACTGCGGGGCACGACGGTGGCGGAGAAGGAAGCAGGTCGCGTTACACAGCACATCGGCGCCACTGAAATCCCGATTACCACGATAAAGCAAATTTGCGAGCCGCTGAAGCGCGATTGGACGGACATAGACATTCCAGGGTTGCTTATTATTGACACCCCGGGACATCATGCCTTTGCGTCTTTGCGGAAACGCGGCAGTGCGTTAGCGGACGTTGCGGTCATCGTGGTTGACGTGATGGAGGGCTTTCAGCCGCAGACGTACGAATCTTTGAGCGTGTTACGGTTATTAAAAACGCCGTTTGTCGTCGTATTGAACAAGATCGATCGTATAAAAGGGTGGCACTCGAAGAAGAAGCCATTCCTTATTAATTATACTGAACAGCCGGAATACGCGCAGAAGGAGGTAGATACGCGGCTATACAGCGTCGTGGGCGATCTTTACGATAAAGGCTTCTCGGCGGATCGGTACGACCGGATAAAGGACTTTTCGAAGAACGTGGCGATCGTACCGGTGAGTGCGAAGACCGGCGAGGGCATTGCGGATTTGCTGCTCGTGCTGATCGGGCTATCGCAGCGGTACTTCGAGCGAACCTTACAGCTGCATTTGGAGGAAGCGGGCGTTGGCACGATCTTGGAGAAGAAGGAGGAGAAAGGGCTTGGGACCACGATAGACGCGATCTTATACGATGGTAAGCTCAACGTGGGCGATACGATTGTCGTGGGAAGCACCGAGGAGGAACCGATCGTAACGAAGGTGAAGGCGTTGCTCAAGCCACGGGCGTTGCAGGAGATACGTGTGGAGCAGCGATTCGAGCGTGTGAAAACGGTGAATGCCGCGGTCGGTCTGAAAATAGTGGCGCCAAATCTGGAATCAGCGCTGCCCGGGTCGCAGGTGCGTGTCGTGAAGGAGGAAGCGGCGCTCGAACGCGTAATGGGCGAAGTGAAGAGCGATATCGAAGCGCTCAAAATGGAAACCGTCCCCGAGGGGATCATTATAAGAGCAGATACCATGGGCTCGCTCGAGGCGCTTGCCCAGGAGCTCAGGGAGCAGGGTATCGAGGAGATCAAACGCGCAGACATCGGGAACATATCCAAACGGGACGTGATGGAAGCTACTACGGTTACAGATCGTTATTTACGGGTTATCTTCGGGTTTAACGTTGGCTTTCTTCCTGATGCGAGAGAAGCGGCGGAAGAAGCAGAGCTTCCGGTGTTTACGAGTGACGTCATTTATCGGTTGATCGAGGATTACGGAGACTGGGTGAAGACCGAGAAGGAGCGAGAGAAGAAAGAGCTTCTGGAACGGGTGAGTACGCCCGCGAAGATCAAGATACTGCCCGGATGCTTGTTCAGACTGAGCAAGCCGGCGATTGTTGGTGTGGAGGTGCTGGCTGGAAAGATAAGGACGGGTGTGGAGTTGATCAAACCGGACGGGTCGAATGTCGGCCCGATCAACGAGATACAGGATAAAGGCGAGAATATATCGCGTGCAGAGCAGGGCATGCAGGTGGCAATCGCGCTACGGAAACCGACGGTCGGGCGGCACATCAACGAGAACGACGTGTTGTACACGAATCTTAACGAAGCTGAGGTAACCGAACTGAAGAAGCACGGTGGGGTACTCTCGCCAGAGGAAGAGGAAGTGCTGGAGGAATTGTTGGAGATTAAACGGAAAAGGCCGTTCAGGGAGGAGTGAAGCCATAATTCTATAGCTGCGCTAGGGGCTTATCTTAAGGAACGCGCTGTCTTGTGATCTTGATTTGCGAGAAAATCTACAGAGGAAGATGAAAATTAGCAAGAATTTAAATAGATAAACGCTTTCATTTCCTATGAGGTGATATCAATGCCATCAAAAATAGAAGCGATTGTGACAATAATTTCCACTATAGCTTTCCTAATAATTTTTCTCTGGCTTATTTACGGTGGTGGTACTGAAACTGTCTACAGGGTGCTCAATTTGCCTGAGTTGCCATAGAAAAATCTGCATGCGAAGTTAGTGTTGACATAATCAGGTCCCTGTAAGTGTCGGACGACGAAAAAATATAAAGAGCACGAACGAAGAGATTTATTAGAAGCAGGTGTAAATTTATAAGCTAAGCTAAGATAAGAAAGGAGCAGAGAAGGGGGCACAAGACCAAAATGCAGATTGTGATAAGCGATTCAAAAACAGGTAAAGCGTACAAAGTAGAAGGTAAGGATGCAGAAGCGAATGCGCTCTTCATCGGGAAACGGATCGGCGAGGTGGTGGATGCGGACATTCTTGGTCTGGGCGGCTATGCACTCGAGATAACAGGTGGCTCGGACAAGCAGGGCATGCCGATGCGTAAAGACGTTGCGGGTCCGGTGCGGAAGCGGATTTTAATCACTGATCCTCCCGGTTACCAGCCGAAAGAGCAGGGTAAACGGCGCCGCAAATCCGTGCGGGGTAATGAAATCTCCACTGAGATCTCGCAGATTAACCTAATCGTCAAGGATTACGGCAAGAAATCGCTTGCGGAGCTTCTGGCGAAGGCAGCAGCGGAAGAGGCGTGATCTTTCATTTTACTGCTCTCTTCTGAGTTTTGCCATGCATGTCGGGTTGAAAACCTTGCTATTACGCTACAATATCAATTTTATGGCAGGAATCCAATCATGGTAAACGCGTCCATTCACGTCCGTGAATGTGGTGCAGGTGATTTCCCCTCCCGATAAACTCAACTTTTTAAGATGGAGGGCTTGTCGTGGGTACGAGCCCGTTTTTAGCGTGTAGTTGTACCTCACGTAAGCTTGTAACGTGATGGGAGCGCTAAACGAGAGATTGTGCCAGTCATTATCGTAACCAGTCCAGGTGGCTTCTGTGAGCAGCGTTCCGTTCGGATAATAGAAAGCAACGTGCTCCGTATGGCCACCGGTGCCCTCACAGTAATACGTATAGAGCGTTTGCACCGTTAGCGGGTGATAAGGCATAATCGTACCGTTGTAGGTGCCTGCTATGCTCGGGTACGTTCCCACACCGGTGTCAAAGGTCGTCGCGGTGAAGCGTACGGTTGTTTTATTGATTAAAAGACCGATATCTTCGCTCGGGGTCACTTCCGCTGTGATGGTCGCCACACCGGGCTTCTTTCCTGCAGTTAACGTTGCCGTTGCCGTCCCGTTTTCAATCATGGCTGAAGGTGTTATCTCGCCTAAATCCGTGCTGAAATCCACAATTGGCCACATCCATATCCAATACTCTCCATCCCATACCGTTGCGTTAATGAACGAAGTCGAGACGCCATCTGCAGGGATCGCAGGAGGGTTTGCTGTGAGGTAAAGGGTAGGATTCGTCTCGTTTGGTGGTTCCGGTGGTTTCGGTATTTCGAGGTTAACGACGGTGGTTGTATTGGTGAGGAGTCCTATAGTGGGCATGTCAACGACAGCCGTAACGGTCGCCAGACCCGGTTCATATCCCGCGGTTAGTATCGCCGTTGCAGTCCCGTTCTCAATCGGTGCCGATGCCGTTATGTTTCCGCGATCGGTACTGAAATTGACCAGTGGTCCGGACTGAATCCAACCTTCACCATCCCATACCGTTGCGGTGATCGTCGCTTGATCAACTCCGCCTACTCGGATCTCAGGCGGATCTGCGGTAAGGTAAAGCGCAGGCTGACCCGGCGTGGGTGAAAAGGATTGAGAGCCAAAGATCGAACTCGTCAGTAAGGCCGAAATTGCGAATAGTCCCATTATAGCTGCTTGCCATTTCACCTTTTGCGCCATCTTTTCTGCCATCCCTTACATATCACGAAGATCTACCGTTTACACTATCATTGTAGGTACTTAGTCATTTAACTAGTGTATGGCTTTTACGAGGGCAATGCGAAGAGAACTTGCTGAGCCATCCAAATAGAACCTCGATTACACAGGTGATGCGGGCTGGATGGATTCACGTATCTCCGACTATGTGCCCTCTCACTTATACTGCAACAATATCTCTTCCGCAGCTTTTTTCACCGCAGTCCGGTATTTTTCAGACGTATAAACCCCGATTTTATACTTCCGCTCGAATTCACGACTGAGCATGGCAACGAGCGATGAGACCTCCCGTAAGCTCTTAAATTCGTTCCCGATAACGACCTTCGCCGCACCTTCTTCTAACTCCTCGCCTTTTGGCTTCTGATAGTCCAGCAAGACATATTTTTTATCAACGCCCGCACGCGTGCTTATCTCATCCACGACTTCTTGCAGCCGTCGTGCGTCACGTAATTCCTCCGCAACGTTACCCTCCAGCTCGCTTACGTTGGTATACACAGCCCGTTTGAACAACCGCCGCTCGTTCAGCCGTGTTATCATCTCGTTTGGATAGCCTCCGGCATTCCTGAGCGCGATATTTATCTCGGAATCGTCCATACTCCTTAATGCGGCTGCATAGGCCTTCGGTTCAGATACAGCCCCGGATTCAGATCGAGATTCGATGAACGCGTCAAGCGCGTTCAAAAGCATCAATTGCGCTATCCGACCGGTATGATGATTATAAACGGTCGGATGCATCAGGAATCGAGAGAAGAGCAGATATTCTGCCGGGAGAATCCCCTTCTCTGTCAAAACGAGCTCATCGTTGAAGAAGCCAAGCCCCTGAATGAGCCGTATATTGTCAACGACGCCGTAAGCCACGCCAGTATAATACGAATCTCTGACCAGATAATCCATCTTGTCCACGTCGATTTCGCCGTTTAATATCCGAAAAAGATCCCGCTTTCGCGTGCCCTCGTTTTTTTCGCCTTTTATGTAACTCAGTATCTTCCGCATGTCCAGGTGATGTTCTTCTACAACCTCTGTAACGGTCGGTGCCGTGGTTTCGGTATCTTTTTTCCGCTCTCCCGCAGGTGCAAAGAGCACGGATTCGAGATCTTCATGGCCTTTTCCCGTCAGCCGCTTTATCAGTGGCTCGGTCACGTGCGAATACGGGCCGTGGCCAACGTCATGGATCAAAGCCGCGACGAGAAGCTCCTGCTCCTCCTCTTTCGCTACTTCGAGCCGGTTCAGCAAGACGTTCATCAGGTGGTACGTGCCGAGCGAATGCTCGAACCGCGTATGGTTTGCGCCCGGATAGACCAGATAGGAGAAGCCGAGCTGTCTGATTCGCCGCAACCGCTGCATCTCCACGGTATCTATGATCGCGCTGGCAAGTTCGTCCAGTTCTATATATCCATGCAGCGGGTCTCGTATTACGTTCGGCATCAGCCTTTCTGATTTTATAAAAGAACGTTTTGTCAAGTTAAGTTAAGGGAAAAAGTTTGTCACTCTAATGTCTCTATGATTCTCGTCACTTTTTCCGCGACTTCCATTGCCGTATTCCCAAAGATTCGCACCATTGGCTCCTTTCCTACCGCACCGAGGTCGAAGATCACCTCAGGGACGAATTCACAACTCGCTTCTCGCACGCCCCAGTCCATGGTCTTCACATCGGTTGGTTCTTTAGCGCGGTTAAAGGAAGTGACGCGCATGCCCAGCGTCTTGCAAGCCTCAACAATCTCCGGCGAGTATTTCACGTTCATTGCGCTTCGTTGCGCTTCATCCAGGGCCATCATCGCCAGTATCAGCCGTGCAACGTGATCACTCACGCCGAATTCCACGCAGCCTGCGGTTACCCCCTCTTTCATACGCACGATCCGGCCGTCCACGGCTGCAACGTCCTGCTTGCTCGCTGCGGTTTCAATGGCCATACCGACGTTCGTGCCGACCTCAGGAATAACGGATTCAAAGCCTTCGATCGCTTTCAGCGTTCTGACCGCTTGCTTGACGTTTTCCAGAGTCCAGTATCTATCAGCGTCTTTACGCACTCGCTGCACCTGGTTTACGGCGATCATCGTGGATACCGTTTCGCCACCGACGATGGCATCGTAGACAAAGCCTTTTGCCGATGCTGCCGCCTTCTGTAGCGGGTTGCCCTTCGCCAGTTCGGCAGCCAGCGCGGCGGAATAGGAGCAGCCGCCACCGTGTATTATTCGATCCGTCTTTACGACCGGCGAGCTTATCTCGGTGAACTCGCCATCGTAAAGCACATCCGTTGCTCGTCCCGCGGCTAATTCCTCTTCGAGATGCCCTCCTTTTATTATGACGGCCCATGCACCCATGCCATGCATTTTCAGGGCTGCTTCTTTTGCATCGTCCTTTGTTCCGATCTCCATCCCGGAGATAACGCGTGCTTCCGGCACGTTCGGCGTTATCACCGTGCAGAGCGGTAAAAGCTGCGTGATGAGTGCATTCAAAGCGGAGTTTTCGATTAACGCGGCGCCGCCAGAGCCCGCTTTCATTACGGGGTCTAAGACAAACGGTATTGTGTAGCGTTTGAGCGCCTTCGCCACCAGTTCGATTATTTCCGCGGAATACAGCATGCCGGTTTTTGCATAGTCCGCGTTAAGGCCTGCATCATCCATAATAGCGGCGATCTGTGCCTCCACGATTTCTCCGAGTACTTCATGCACCTCGTGCACGCCGGACGAGTTCTGAGCGGTGATGGCGGTGAGAACCGACGCGCTATAAACACCCAGCGCGGCAAATGTCTTTATATCCGCCTGTATCCCCGCGCCACCGCTGCTATCCGAGCCCGCGATGGTCATTAACCTCCGTGCTTTCCGCATCGTGCTCACTACCCCTCCTACTAAAAAGAAAGGAATAGCTGCAAATAACTCTATAATTATATAGATGTGCCTCTCACCGTACTTTGATCACGCTGTACTTCTCCAGCATCTCGCGCGTGATAAAGCCAATCCCGCATCTATTACCCAAAATCGCTATGACGATCAGCTTATCCGGCTTCTTTACGTTCACTTTCGGCTTCCTGCCGTAAACCTTCTCTATCAGATCGAAGAAATAGCCGCTTACTTCGCGCTCCACCTTCTGGCTGGTGACGCCCCCTTTCAACCCTCTGTGCTCAATACGGAATCCAAACGTCTCACCGGGCTCGACCTCATCGAGATATTCCTTGACGCGCTGCTTCAGTTTATCTATTACGCTCTCCGGGGACACCACAAACGCATCATCGATGGGGATCACCCGCTTTACGTACGGGTACTTCTTACGCTCAGCATCCTCTAAGAACTCCACGATATCTTCCACGTCTCCAATTACGGCATCGCGAAATCCCGAACGTTCAAACTTGCCGTCCTCTTCTAACGACTCTAATAGGTCCTGCTCCTTATCTCCGTCCCCTATTACAACGACGTTCCAATCCTCCACCATGATCATCGCTCTATCTTTTACGTCCGGGCAAAATAAAACTTACCGCTTTTTTAATATCCGTAACCGATCCTTTTACGTAACGTACAAAAGTGAATTGCCATGCAAGAAGCGGGGGAAGAAAAAAAAGAACTCTCCGTTGTGCTTCCGGCGCATAACGAAGCGAGCAAGTTAGAAGCTGCAGTACGACAGACAAAGCAAGCGTTAGCGGCAATCACCGCTGCGTACGAGATACTCATTGCAGAAGACGGCAGCACCGACGGCACGGCGGACCTAGCAAGCCGGATAGCAGCCGAAGACTCGTCCGTCAGGCACATTCACAGCGACGAACGATTGGGTAGAGGCAAAGCGCTGAATCGCGCGTTTAAAAGCGCTCACGGCGATATATTAATGTACATGGACGTTGACCTCTCCACCGATCTGTCGTACGTAAAACCGCTGATAAACGCGATACGAGCGGAGCGGTACGATTTCGCAATCGGTTCACGGCTGATGAAAGAGAGCGATGTGAAACGCTCATTTAAGCGAAGTATAATGAGTAAAGCCTTTAATTTCCTTGTTCGCGTGATTTTACGGTCAACGCTCCGGGACCATCAATGCGGGTTCAAGTCCTTCCGCAAAGAGGCCTTGATGCAGATCCTGGACGAAATAGAGGATGAGCACTGGTTCTGGGATACCGAGCTGCTCGTCCGGGCCCAGAGAAGCGGGTACAGAGTAAAGGAACTACCGGTGATATGGACGGATAAGGGCGCTGCAGGTACCAAAGTGAACGCATTCAATGACAGCACGTCCATGTTCTCTAAAATTATAAAGTTGCACTTTCATCTGAGAGTGAGAAGTGGAAAATGAGAGTTATCTTTTATACTGGTAAAGGCGGTGCAGGGAAATCTGTTATCTCTAGTGCTACAGCTTTGAAACTAGCCGAGAGGGGCTACAAAACTCTGGTTATCTCTTCCGATCCGGCGCATACGCTCTCGGATGCGCTTGAGACTGAGGTGCATCACCGACCGACGGCAATCGTGGACAAACTCTGGGCAGTTCAAATAGACCCTATACGGGAGGCGCGCGAGTCCTACGGCGTGATACAGGAATACGTCGTTAATCTCTTCAAGTCGCGAGGGGTTGATGAAGTGCTCGCATACGAAATCGCCGCATTGCCGAACATGACCGAGTTCGTATCGCTGTTAAAGCTGGTGGAGTACGTGGAATCGAACAGCTACGATGTCATTGTGCTTGACACCGTGCCATCAGGGGACGCGCTTAAGAACATTTACCTGCCGACAATCCTTGGATCCACCGCATCGAAAGTCATCAAATTGGTAGCCCCGCTTGCTAATATCGCGAAAATAGCAGAGCCCATTGTGGGGATACCCACACCGGGCAAAGAGGTCATAAAACAGGACATTAAGCTCCTTGAACTGCTCAGCAAGCTTAAAACGATCATAGCGGATCGAAAAGTCACCAGTTTACGGCTGATTGCGAATCCCGAGGCATTCAGTATACAGAACTTAAAAAGAACCTACCTCCTTGCCAATCTCTACAATATCAACGTTGATCTTGCTGTAATGAACAAGATAATCCCGGAAGACGTGAGTGATGCGTATTTTAAGGAGTGGAAAGCGGCGCAAGAGAACTATCTGGCAGAATCAGAAACAGCCTTTCATCCCCTGCCCCTGAAGAAGCTCAGGCTCTTTCAATCAGAGGTTAAGGGTTTGAAACTGCTTGCCGAGGTTGGCGAGGAATTGTTCAACGGAGAAGATCCGGCCCAGATCTACTACGAGGGTAAGGCGATTAAGGTGGAGGAGATAGAGGGAGGTTTAGAAGTAATCGTTCCATTACCTACTGTAGGTAAATACAAGGAGGTGTGTGAGGTTGAACGGATGGGTGAAGATCTTTCGGTTGTGATATCGACCGATATCGGGGAGGCGCGAAACTTCATCCCACTCCCCGCGATTGCACACTTGATGAAGCTCGATAAGGCAAAACTTTTAAATGCGGAGTTGCATATATACTTTACTGATGAACGATGGAAGAAGGAAAGGAAATGAGTAGGGAGGAAGAGGATTTAGTAAAGGCGATCAAGGTCCTTGCGGGAACGGCGGCGGTACCCTTGAAGGTTGCTGCGGATATTACCAGCGACATCGCGAAATCTCTTGAGGATTATGTACCGAAACCATCAGAGTTCGCTTCTCGTCTTATTGACCTGCGGATAAGCGCACTGCAAACAATAACGAATGTCATAGAGAAGGAAATATCCTTGTTGGAGACTTACAAGAAGGATCTCGAAGCGGAAGAGGAGAAGAAAGAGAAGGTCAAGGTGGAGTAGGTTCAGACGGGTGGTTCAAACCCGGACCAGCTTGTATTCCAGCATAGCGCCACTCAGCCCGCCCGATGCGAATTCCGCCTCTGTACAGTGTGGATCCCAACGATCAGCGGATACGCGCCGTATTCCAGCCCACGCACACCGTAATCGGAATGCGTAAGGCCGATGGCGAGGTACGTTTCGTTCTTCCGCAGGTAGCGGAGCATTCGCCAGCCGTACGTCCACCGATGCTCCTCCTTCAGGGCGTTCCAGGCGTGGTAAAAGGCGTTGCAGCGGCACGACCAGTGCCGGTACAGCCGGCCCGAAGCGTCTTTGAAGTTGAACCGAAGGTAATGCTCATAGCTCTTCGCGCCCTTCTTCGCGCGCACCTTCTCCTCATACACCTGTGTTATGCGCGGTTTTATCAAGCCCAGACTCCTGCCACGTTTAAACACGTCGTCCACGGAAGGATCAACATGCCGATCCAAAAAAGCTTGCTTTTCCGCTTCGTTCAGCTCTTTCTCCACACCAGTACCGTAAACGAAGAAACGGTCTTCTTTACGCGGCCGCCTGCCCCGCCACGCATCGAGGTAAACCGAGGAGACACAGAGATTCTTGAACAGCGGCGTGCCCCCTGTATCCATTTCGCGTTCATAAACGCCCTGAGGCCGTATCCAGTCGCCGGTATCGGCGGCGATGCCCGCGATGCAAACCTGCCCCTGTTCCGGTCTCGCAACCGCGAGTACGGTGAGTTTCGTGGCAGTTGCATGCCGCAGCGGCACGATAGCTGCGTCGGTTTTTGTGATACGCGCATACCGTCCGGCATGTACTCGCTTCTCGCCGCCCGCTTGCGGTCCGGAGACGGAAGCGTTCTTTATACACAGCCCATCGCCTGCGTTTATCTCGCCGCGTATAACAAGCTCTGCTTTGTCGTCCCAGAGGGATACGCGCGTGTAATCGAATTCATCCGCGATGATGAGGTCAACGATTCGTTGAGTGATACTTCCGTCCGTTAGTTCCCGGACGGGCAGAATCCGGAGCACTTGCCCGGTCACAATCGTCATTGCTTCAATTTAGCAATTCTTCCCCTGCAGATAAATCTTTCAGGAGGATAACTAATCACTCGGGAGGAATCCACCGGGCACGCGCTTTGCCGTGCTGATACAATGGATGAATAAACCGCAAGCTTTATAAAGGAGCAAAGAGAAAAGATGTTCACTCTCTCTATCGCCAGAAAGGAGAAGAGGCGAGGGGGGAGATGTAACGGTAGTATAAAAGGAAGGGGTGAAAAGGCGGAAGCTTTATATATCCCTCTTGCAATCAAAGCATTTAGGAGGTGAAAAGAAAAAAAATGAATATCAAGAAGAATATAATAGGACTAACACTAGCGTTTATAATGGTTGCATCGATTTTTACCGTTTTACCAGTGGCAGCAGATGGCCCGACACCACCGAGCGGTGCGGACAATCCACTCATTCCAGTCGAAGATCCCTATTACGTCTCGTCACTGCGTGTCTACGGTGAATGTGACGAGGGCTACATGGGGATGGACTATGATGAGAAGGGACAGTTCGCCTATGTTAACATGACGGATCCGTTTGATCCGACGGTTCTCTACAAGGATTCGATTACCTTCGATCCCGCACTGATCATCGAGGCGGATTATGATATGATGTCCGCGGATAGTCACAATGTCTTCGAGAAGGCATTCTTGCGACTCTGGTACGAGCCAGAGCACCAGTATACCAAGCCAGCGTACATCCATCCAACGATCGAGGTCGAGACCACCTACATGCTGGTCGATGCGTCGGGGACGAGCGATAATGAACCCTGGCCTGGGTCCGCAAATACGACCTATTTCGTATTCCCCATCGTCGAGCTGCCACTTGGTCAGACTGGACTCGGTGATGTTGAGAATAATGTAACAGGAGACCGCGCGAATATGGTGGATCTTGTGCTCGTCGAGGGCACTACCGCGCCGAACGGAACCACACCACAGGGCAAGATCGCGATAGAGAAGGGCTATACGTTAGAGGCTGGCGATACTATCCAGTTCCTCGATCACAAGTTGCGACTCGACTATGTCGTGGAGCGTGACGGCGTAAAGTTCGCGAAGGTAACGATGTGGTATGCAGGGAACATGGCCGACGATACGAGGGTTCGCCTCTTGTTAGGCGAGTACGACGATGGATCTCCGGACGCACCGAGGGATAATACCTACTTCAAGCGGCACAACGAACGATACAGCACGCCATCTCACACGTACCCGGCTTTCAGAACTTGGTACGCGCGATTTGATGCCCCAGTGGGAGACACTGGCGCGGAGATCTACGTAGGTATGGAGCTTGCAGCAAATGACACGTTCTACGTGAACGGCGTCAGGTACGATGTGCCAGCAGTAGGAGTCGTCGATACAAACGGTGACGACGTGGCAGACAAGTACAAGTATATCACCCTGAGGACGCCATTACCCAAGGCGGAAGATGGCGAGCAGGTCCCGGATGACGGTAAAGCGTCATCACAGTGGCTTGACACCATCAGGGTAACCGAGCAGATTCCGCTGCTCCCACCGTTCAATGTGGAGCATCGAATCGTGGAGGACATCAACTACTATGGTACCGAATCACCTGCCGACCGAACGCTCGATGTACCGGCACTGGCATTCTGTTATGTCGAAGAGGACATCGATGAGCGATACTCGACCGATCTGCTCGAGGTTCTGAACGAGGTCAATCGCTATAACCAATCGCTACCACCTTTCGAGAACTGGACAAAGGAGGACATTCAAACGAGGCCTGACCAGTATACCGCGTTTGCACTCCCGTGGAACGGGACTACACCATCGCCGGATCCCGGCGAGCCGTGGTACTACCTGCTCACTACCTCGTTCTACGCACCGAATTCGATCAACCTCTCGACTCTGTCATCACCGGGCGGTATCCCGCGCGCAGCGTTCGTGCACGACGCACGGCCTGGTTACGAGCAGGACATCTACGTGAACTTCCCGGGTGCGGGCATTGATGGGAACCTGTCGGTCCGTGTTTACGGTGAGGATGACATAGGGCCGTATCCAGAATACGCCGCATTAGGTGGAGGGCTCTTCCATTACGAGGACTACACACAGCCATTCGATCCAGCAGCGATACGGAAAGATTCGATCACGTTCAATCCAGCGATCCTGCAGTGGAATGCCGCCAACTATCCAATGTCGGCGGACTCGGAGAATATCGACCTGAAGAAGTACCTGCGGATCTGGTACGAGCCAGAGCACAACTACAGCAAGCCGAATCCCGATTATCCAGACACTTACTACACGTATCCGACGATCGAGGTAGAGACGACGTACTTGCTCATCGATCGGCAGGATAAGTTGCCGATCACCGGTTCGGGCAATACGACGTTCTTCGCATTCCCGATCGTTGCCGATCCCGATACAGAGCAGCCAGGGCTCGATCTCTTCGAGAACCCAAATATGGGTGAGCAGGCTACCAGGGAGAACGTGGTGACCTTGCAGTACGTCTATGGTACGGTTGACCCGTACTGGAAGACGGTCTACGATAACGCGACGATCCGTATCCAGAAGACCTACACGTTGAATCTCGACGATAGGGTGGACTTTATGGATATCGGGCTGCAATTGGAAGACCTCGGGATGACCGGCGCATCAGTGCGTCTATTTGCACTCAGAAATAACAACGACGGCGCTCATTTCGGACAAAATGCAGGTCAATCGTTACCCTACTACGAGCGGCGATACGTCGATTCGGAGAGTTTGGATGACTTTGCGGATGTGCGCTATCCGGACCGCACGTGGTACGCGGTGGTAGAGGACAGGGATCCATCGGAGACTAACAAGAGCTGGGCAACGATTACCGTGGGTAAGGAGCTCAGAGCGGGTGACGTGTTCTACGTCGACGGTGTCCGGTACGACATCGTGGCGATCGAGGTCGTCGACACGGACGGTGACGGCGTTGCGGACGAATTCAAGTACATCACCTTGAAGACGCCCTTGCCGAAGTGTGTCGAGGAGCTGGAACTACAGTACGATCCGTTCCCAGAGCTACCGGATGACGGCATCATCAGCTCGACGTGGATCGTCTGTGTGCCGCCAGAAGAGCCCATACCCTTGAACCCACCGTTCAACATGGAGCATCAGATCGTGGATGACATCGACGTGCCGCTGTGGGAGCCGACGGCTCACATAGCTGAGTGGCCAATCGGGAACCCGGCGGGTGTCTATGGCTCCACATACTTCCCGTGGGGCGAGCGCTACGTGACGATGCAGCATCCTGAGGAGGACATCTACTGTGGCCTGTATAACGGCTCTACATGGGTATCCTACTTCGTTGCGGTGCAGGTGAACACCAACCCGGCGGATCCGAACGATCAGGGCTGGATCGCTTATGACGTCAAGGAACGGATCATTCCGGAGTTCTACGCTCCGTTAGAGGTGATCTGGGTTGACGAGACGTATGAGCCGCGATACACGACGAACCTGTGGGAGATACTCAACGAGACAATCACCGGTGATGAACCACCACTCGAGGACTGGTTCAGGTTTGACATCTACACGAGGCCGGACCAGTATACCGAGTTCGTGCTGCCTCCCGATAAGGAGCGCTGGAACTTCACGAGCAATCGCTGGAGGACACGCTTGCACAACGACTATCTCATAACCACCTCGTTCTTAGCGCCGAATGCAGAGGGAACGCTCTATGATCTTGCATACAACGAATCCAGGAGAGCTGCATTCGTCTTCGATGCGATCGAGACGAGCGGCATCTACGTCAACGAGCTTACGGACACCGGCTTGCCATGGCCAGGGAACAACACGCCGAACGTGATGGTCATACTCGACAATACAAGTGTGGAAGGCTGCATGGAGGTGACGCTAACAACGGATGGAACGACCCACGATGCGTGGCCGCTGCTCTTCTGGGTAGACTGGGATGATGGCACCGTCTCTGAGGAGCAACTGGTCCAGAACGGTCAGTTCGCAACCTTTGTGAAGTCGTACACCGAAGCAGGAACGTACAACATCAAGGTCTACGCAAAGGACATCTACGACAAGATCGGCGTGAACGATACCGAGAGTATCACGGTCACCAGCGACTGTTTCGTCCTGACCTTCTATCCGGGCTGGAACGCGTTCTCTGTACCACTTACCGGTGAGCCAGTTAGTACGGTAGCCTCGGAATCCTGGGTCTCTGCTGGTCAGGTCTGGCAGTACGACTGGGACTCTGAATGGTCAGTAGTAGTTGCGGGTGATTTCGATCCCGACAGAGGCTACTTCGTCTACAAGACCACACCGGGTACGGCGACGGTCGTCGTCAGTGGTACCAAGGCGGAATTCAATGAGGCTGCAGCAATCTTCCAGGCAGGAGAGTGGAACCTGCGTGGTGCGGGCTGGACAGCGGATACTGAGGCCTACTGGCTGTACTACTTCTTCCCGTCAACGCAGACCTACGGACCAACGCACAACGTCGGACGCGGTAAGGGCTACTTCACCAAGTTCTAACGACACGAAACAAAACCAAACTTACAAGATAGAAGAGAAGAGAAGAAAGTGGGATATTTTTTATTCCCACTTTCGTTTTTTATTTTCCACACGTATTTTCTTTTTTTGGTGCTTACTTACCACCAGTACAGACATTATGCAGTAACTCGGGATCTTTCTCTCGCCCGTGGGGTTACGATTGGTGTAACAACAATCCACGTACTCCTTGCGGCAGGCAATATCTCCTTTTCAACTACCAATTACGTAGCGTAGCATCTTGGGACGACGATTACCACTTCGCTCGTGATAAACCAAAGTGATTCGTAGCTATCCCTATATTTTAAATACTTGGAGCATGAAAGGAAGGTGTAAAGGAGGATCAAAGAGCTAGGGGGTGAAGATAAAAAAATGAGAAGAAGGAGTTTGGGATTAGAGTTTGTGATTACGCTGGTTCTATTCGCGTCACTGCTGGTTGTGCCGGCACTGTGTGCTACTCTCCCTCCACTGCCAGAGACAATGCCGCCATCCGTATTCCTCACGGCAGATCCGACGTCAATTACGGCCGACGGGAGTTCAACAGCGACGATTACCGCAACGGTGTGGGAAGGAGAGGATTGGATATCCTATGGAGTCACCGTTGAGTTCAGCACCGATCTTGGCGAGATTACCGGGTCGGTACCCCTCAATGATACTGCAGCAACAGCAACGCTAACCGCAGGAACAACCGCAGGTACAGCGACTATCTCGGCGGAAGTGAGTTTGTACGGCGACATTTTAACCAATACAACCACCGTCACCTTTACGTCCCCCGGAGACGGGGGCAACGGCGGTAACGGCGGAGGTGGTGGCGGAGGCGGTGGAGGTACGACGACCACCCCGACACCAACCGCAACGACATCGCCGGGTGTAACGCCAACGCCAACCACAACGTCAACGGAAACACCGGGTCCAACGGCAGGAGCAACCACTGCACCGACGGGAACACCAGGCGCAACGCCAGCACCAACTACAACTGCACCTACAGCAGCAACACCGGCTCCGGCGACACCAACGCCTGAAGAGCCCGGTTTTGGAGCAGTATTCGCCATTGCAGGCTTGTTAGCAGTTGCCTATCTGCTGCTGTGGAGAAGGCCCGAGTAACCACTCACCACTTTTTTATTTTTTATTTTTTCACTCATTCCACGGTGAGCGGGCTCGGGCAAACGGTAATTTCGCGGAGACTGGTTCAGTGCGCTCATTTTGCATTTTTAATTTATTATTCATTAGATCTTACGATAGATACTCTAATGAAATGTGAACGGTCCGTATAATCCAGACTATGAGTAAACAGAAGAAAGGGAAGGGCCAGAGGAGCAAAGAGAGGAGCAAAGCAGGCACAGGTAAGAAGCTTGAGCAAGGAGAGAAGGGGCATACCATTACCTTTTCGGTTAAAAAGGATCTCGTAAATCCCATATTGGAACGGGTGCGAGAGAACAGAGAGACGCTGCAGTACGTAGCGCTCTTCCTCTCCTTTTGTATCGCGTTTTATCTTTTTTATTACTTTCTCGCGATTCGCAGTTCAACGGCACTAGCGCATTTGAATGAGATCACCGCGAGTATTTTGGGTACACTCTTCGCGGTAGGAGGTGCGCATGTGGTAGTCGACGGAGCGGTGGTAACGATCAACGGGTTCTCACTGGAGATAATAGACGAATGCACGGCTGTTTTTTCCTCGATTGTCTATTCCGCATGCATCCTGGCATATCCGACCACGTTAAAGAATAAAGGGCTGGGCGTCGCCTTTGGTGTGCCTCTTCTCTATGCGATCAATATGGTTCGTCTTCTTGTCATCACCCTCGTTGGCCTCTCCGCACCGCATCTCTTCGAGTTTGTGCACGTCTATCTCTGGCAGGCTTCGTTCATCATCTTTGTGGTGGTAATCTTTTTACTCTGGCTCAAGCTGATTGTGAAGTGAAATAAGGTACATCTCCAAAGCACGCATAACGTGTGAATCCGTATCGTCCCGAAAATGACCCGAAAAGCGAACAAAAAGCGGAAAGCGAAGGCGAAGAAGAAGTTGGAAGGCGCTGAGGGAGTAAAAGAAAAAGAAGAAGAAAAAGAAGACAAGCCGCTCCTTTTTGGCTTAACTGACCGGCAGATGGTGCTCTTTTTGCTGGGCTTTATGCTGGTTTCCGCGGTCTTGTTAGGCGTGTGGTACTCTATCGGCGAGTTTTACCAGGCTGCGGTCTTCTTCGTCGCCCGGCATATTCTGCTGCTCATGGGCTATCCCGCTGCTCAGATCTCCGCGATGGATTTCTCGGGTGCATACCTCGTGAATTTCAATTTGGTGCCGTTACTCGCCTTAGCGATCGCAACGCCGAAGTTGGCAATGCGGCGGCGATTGGAGATGCTCGCGATTGGCATACCGATTCTGTTCCTTCTGCACGTGCTCGATATCGTTGCGCATCTTCCCTATTTCATTGAGCTCCACTATATGCACCGTCTGGGGTTTGCGACACTGGTGGTCGATTCACTGGGGGTTATTGGCCTCGCCGTGGTCTTTGGTATCTGGTTCGTGATCTGCTATCAGGAGTTTTTTAGAGGCGAGCAGGCCTTACGCTAAGCGGTTGGTTGAATGCTCTGCTTCACAACTCGTCTCATTCCAGGCAGGCACTCAGCGTCCTCATAATGTCGCGTGCTGATCGCTAAGCGCGCAAGGCGGAAGCGTTGTAGAAAGTGAAAAGAATCGAAACCTTTAAATACCTATATAAACTGCATATTAGGAAAGGGGAGAAGGAAAAAGTATCAGCTGGCCAGCGATAGAAGTAAAGTTGACGCTTATGTTTCATATTCCCCTTTTTGTACGTACTATAAAAAATAGGAGGTGAAAAGAAAAAAAGATGAACAATACATTTAGAAGAGACTTTACAAGCGAGACTAAAAGGAGGATTGATAAGAATAAAAAAGCGTTAGGAATAGTTTTAGCGGCGATTTTGCTGACGATGGCATTCGTGGCGATGGCACCTGCGGTGGCGGCACAACCGATAATAGTCGATGGTAACAACAGTGATTGGGAGGGATTAGCGGGAGTACAGTGCGTTTCTGATGGCTTTGGGGATATTTATATTGTTAACAAGACGCCATTTGTCAACGGCTATGACATTCTTGAGTTCTGTATGTTCTACGACGTAGCAAATGATACCATTTACTTCAAATTCGATGTAGCCGGAGTTCCTGGTGATACCGATGGAGATGGAGACCCCAACGATACGTCGGATCCAGACAACATAACCGATAGCTTTGAGGTAGGCCCGAATGATGCCTACAAAGCATTGATAGATCTGGATGCTGACCCATCTGTAGACTTCCGATTATCATATCGCAACAATACGGTATTTATGAAAGTGGGGTTTTCCGATGATACTATAGTCCCTGGAACTACAGCAGGATCGATAGGCCCACCCTATTCAAATGACACCATAGTGGAGATGAGCTATTATCCACTGCATAATTTGACGGGCTTCGGGGAGTGCAATGATTTCGAGATAAGAGGCTGGGCCGGAAGTCAGGAAGAGGGGCTCGGTGAAGATGATACGAGTGACCTCTTATTGAACGAAGTGCCAGAACCCATAATAATAACAGAGAATGTCTGTTTCTGCAATAATGTCACCTTTAACGGGTCAGCTTCGTATGACCCTGATGGGACCATAACGAATTGGACGTGGGACTTTGGTGATGGCTACTTCGACTACGGACCGATCGTCGAGCACCATTATGACGAACCGGGAGAGTATGCGGTCACGTTGAGTGTGACAGACGATTTTAACGCCGTATGCTCGAATACGACGACCAACGTAACGGTTTGGGAGAACCCGATAGCGAACTTCACGGCACCACCGGTCTGTAACGGGACGACCACACAGTTTACCGATACGTCAACAAACGGAAGTGGTAACATAACCAACTGGACATGGAACTTTGGAGATAACACGTCGCTAAATTACACACAGCATCCGGCGCACACGTATGCTGCGGCTGGAAATTATACTGTGACGCTTAATATTACAGATGAGAATAACTGTACGAATACCACGAGCAAGAATGTAACGGTGTGGGAGAACCCAGAAGCGAACTTCACGTTTGTTAACACCTGCTTCTGCACGAACGTGACCTTTACTGACACATCAGTGGAGGGAGATGCGAATATAGCGGTGCGGAGTTGGCAATTTGGCGACGGTAACGTGAGCACGGCTACGAATCCGACGTGGCACTATGCGGCACCCGGGAAGTATGAGGTGAACCTGACGGTAACTGACGAGCACGGCTGCAACGACACGATAAGCAAGTGGGTGCAGGTGTACGCGAACCCGGAGGCGAACTTCTCGTTCAATAACACGTGCTTCTGCACGA
>JAFGHB010000064.1 GCA_016930255.1 Methanomicrobia archaeon
GAATCCGAGACGAGTGCGGGTTTGGTCTCCACCATGTGCTCCTGGATGGTTGCACCACCCGGTAACGCGTGGTTCACCACTTCCATGAAATTGTTTATGGTATCGGGTGTGACTTCCTTACCCAATCTCGTCTCCAAAATCGCGTGCGCGTCATCCAATCCTAACATAACTGTCCTTCTCATGTCGTCCCAGATCTGTTGCATTGCGGCATTATTCACCCAGTGCAGGTCGTCGTGGTTGACCATGATGTCTGTGTGGTTCAACACGTAGGGCATCAGGAATCTCTGCCCTTGTGGCATACCTACATCAGGATTATAGGCAGGAGTTCCGGAGACACGACCCTCTACGATCTTCTGCGCGTCCTGTATGAACTCTCTCTTCCTCATTCCTCCTTTCTGCGCGATACCGCCATAGACATAAAACTTGGTTTTGGTACTCTCAGGCTTCTCGGCGAACTTATCAGACATCGATTTTAAGAAACTATGTTGAACATCTCCATATGGCATTTTTCTTTTCCTCCTTTACTCCACTCCACCTCTTGGTGTGTACAGCTTAAACTTCGCGCCTACGTCCTTGTTGCCTTTTATCGCTGATCTCGCAATGAATGGCTGGAATCCGCCCCAGGTTCTGTTCCAGTGGATCTCGGATACAACGTCTCCCACTTCAGGATCGTCCTCTTCCAACCAGGTACCACCCTGAGCGTTTCTGAACGTTGTGGTCCTCTTCCTCAATTCGTCCTCCGGAAGAGGCTTTCCTAATACCACTTCCTTGTCTATCGCGCCGCCGACCATATCCTTCACGTATTTTATGTCGCCGTTCGGATTGCGCGCCCATCTCCTCAGAGCATCGAACATTACGCCATTCTCGTCCAATCGAACGGAGTGACCGTGGACAGTTCTTCCTCTCAGGCCGGTCCTCGCGGTATCAAACGTCTCGTTGTCAATGTACTCTTTCGCGATCGCCTCGACATCTCGCTCTCGGGCTTCGACAATCGTCCTTCCTGACAGCACACCGGGGTCTACGCCTCTGTATCTGGTGTACCACATCATCGGTCGAATTCTCGGCGTTGCCGGTGCGAAGAACATCGAGTCGGTGAACTGGACGTATCTAATTCTGTCACCAGCCGCTGCTCCTGGCGTGGGCTTTACCATCTCACGAACCGAGCAGTCAGGCTCTTCCAGCTCCTCTATTGGCGGATGAATACTCTTGTACGCCTCTCCAACCGCGCGGTGTCCAAGTAATCGCACCACATCTTCCTCTGCAACGTCTCGTAGCTTCTCTAACTTCTGCGAAGGATCCATGAACTTCCTGCGGTTTTTACCTATAATACTATTTCCAGGTGTATATTGTGGCATTTTTTTTGTCTCCTTTTACATTATCTCCTTCGCTCCTTCCGCGACCGCTTTCATTGGCTCTGCAAACTCTGGTATCGCGCCAAGCACTTCGCCATACAGACCTGATGTCCTCGACGGGGCGAAGTACTGCGTGTCCGCGTCTATGCACATCGCAGCGCAGAAGCATGGTATGAACTGTCCCTTAGCATGCCTCGTAACGATGTGGTTTCCGTGGAATACACCCGGGCCGCCACCGCCATAGATACTGTGCGAGAAGAACGAACTCGATACCGATGCACCCTGAGCCTTTCCGTAGTCAACGCCTGGAAGTCCGGTCTCATGCTCCAACAGCTCGTTGAAGTACATAATGCTCGACGGAACTGGCTGGCCTGCACGCATTGCAGCGCAGTTCACCATCACTGCGGCAAGAAGTCCGCATGAGGCGTATGCATTCCACATCTGCAAATCGTCCGTGCCGAATACCGTGTAGCCCGATCCGAGCTTCGTCTTCGGCTTTGCCACACCATCCGCTTTTGCCTTATCTACCATAGCATACACAACATCTCCGAGCGTTCCGTCTTGTCCATTCTCCTTTATCAGAGAGAACAGCATGTTGTTCGCGTTCAGTCCCTCGTACGCAAGGTCTAAGAGGTGGCCGCGCTCGAACGGTCCCAGAGCGTCACCCATCTCATAGCATGCTGACTCTTCCAGAATCATGGACAAGCATGCACCGGGCATTGCTCGCTTCCGTACCGTTGCTGCAATGTGGTTCACCGGGATATTCCTCAGGGTATATCCTGGCCCCTCATTACTGATCGGCACATCCACCAACGTCGCCACGACGGTCCCTGTCATGGCAGGATCCTGCGGGTACATTCCCCATACAGCCGCTTTCACATCGGATGCATCCCACATGTTCACCTTGAAGGTGTCCATGACCGCCTGGGTCAGCGCAGCACAGACGTTTGTCCGTGCAGCCGAGTAGTCCGCCAGGATTCGCGCTGCAGGTACTTCGACCTTTAGCCGCTTTCCGCCAGCCACAAGGTCTGCCTTTGTCTCGTCGCCATCTTCGACCTGAATCATCTCCTTCACTTGGGCCGCTATCTCTTTTCCTTTCCCAACGATGTCCAAGTCCATGCCCTTATTGCGGATGATCATCTGTTTTCCCGCGATTGCACCTGTTGCTAGCCGCTTCTCCAGTCCCGCTAAGTCAACCGCAGCTGTTCGAGCCACCAGACCGGTGATCTTCCTTATTGCTGGGTTTCTCAGCGGGCTGAGTGCCGTTATTGGTACGTCGCCTACAAGTTTCTTGCCTCTGTCGTCGTATAAATCGACTTTATCCACTATCTTAGCCATAACTTCTTTATCCTCCCATTTATATTTCCCATAAAGGGTGATTATAGGGTAACGCTGTAGGTACTTAAAAGCTTTTCGCTTTATCACCAGTTACCAAAAATGAGAACTACAATTTTAACATGATTGGTATAAAAGTGATATTTATTCACACCAATTCGAGTTTTTTATACTAAAGGCGGACCTTTGGTCACCATCGTTTCCGCTATTGCGTATGCATGCGCTTAGTCTCGCCGCGTGTTCTTCCTCCCTTCACCTAACATCAACGTCCCTTCTTTATTGGGCTTGATGCTACAGTCGGCAAACCCTGCTTCTGATAGCGCCTCTTTCAACCGCTGCGGGCTGAAGTACTGCTTCGCATGGCCGTGACTGCTTGTTTGCGGTACGCCGCCGATCCAGTCAATGATAAACATCTTCCCCCCCGCTTTCAGCATACGGTGTGATTCCCTCAACGCTTTCTTTGGATCGGGTATTTCATGCAATGCTTTGAGCGAGACGGCGAAATCGAAGGCGCTATCCTCGAAGGATAGTTCCTCTGCTGATTGTACCTTGAACATAACGGCCGACGATTTCAGTCGCGCTTTTTCTACGTTCGTCTGCACGGGATCGACCCCGATCACCTCGCAGCCGAGCTCTTTTTGGAGATAGATCGCGAGTTTGCCCGTGCCACAGCCGAGATCCAGTAGCTTCATCGTGGCTTCCGGCCTTCGCTTCTCTCTTTCCGCATTTAGCCGTTTGCATAATTCGGTTACCAACTCCACTTCGTTCTCTAATAGGTCCATTGTTCCTACTCACGCCGTCCACCTTCAGTCACGGCTCGATTGCGATATCCTCTCCGCATGCGTGTACACATTCATCTGCTCGCCCCGTACGAATCCGATGATACACAGACCGGTCTTCTCCCCGAGTTCAATCGCCAGACTCGTGGTCGCACCGCGCGACGCGACAAGAGGGATATTTGCTACTGCGCACTTCAACGCCATCTCCGACGAAATCCGGCCAGTGCACGTAACAAAAGTCTTTCCAAAATCTATATCCTTGAGTAATCCGTAGCCAATCACCTTATCAAGTGCGTTATGGCGTCCTATATCCTCTACAACGCGAATTTGAACATACTTGTGCACGTATTTCTCAAATAATCCTACCAGATGCACCCCCCCGGTGGTCTCGTGCACTTCGGATTGCAAAATGGATTTTACCCCCGCCATTATGTCGCCACTATCAATGTTCATGCCCGAGGTCATTTTTGGCAATTTCGATTCATCCAAGAACGACGAGCCCGTGCCGCAACCACTCACAATGATTTTCCTTGCCGCTACTACTTTTAGAGGATGCATTATCAGCACGTTTGCGGTATTCTCCGCGAGCTGCAAGGACACTATTTCTTTAATGCCGCTTATGATACCTTCTGAGAAGAGATGCCCGATAACGAATTCTTTCTTCATTTTCGGGCTTATCATCGCGGTGACATAGTGCCGACCATTAATGGAGATAGCTAGCGGCTCTTCTTTTACCACCTTATGCTCGGTCTCGACGAACGTCCCGCCGTGATATTTCAAGCATTTGACCTCTTTTAACATGACATTACACCGCCCTGGCGATCCCCTTAACGGTCTCTAAAAAGGTAGCAACATCCTCTTCCGTGTTATAGAGGTATAAAGAGACTCTAACTGATCCATCCTTCAAGCCGAGATAGTTCATCAGCGGCATGCAGCAGTGATGGCCCGACCGCACCATTATATCAGCAGCTTCGTCCAGCATTAAGGCAATCTCGTGCGGGTGTAAGCCCTCAATAGTAAATGAGACCACCCCAAGCCGTTCGTTCAGATTCGTCGTGCCGTACACCTGCACTTTGTCTATAGCCAGCAGCCCGTCCAAGAGTCGTTTTGTCAGGTGCTCTTCATAATCGCGTAACCGCTTCATACCCAGATCGTTCAGATAATCCACCGCTCGTCCAAGTCCGATTCCACCTGCGACGTGTGGGGTCCCCGCCTCAAAGCGTTCATAGCCTTCTGCTAGAGTGTAATTGCCCCGAGAAACCGATTCGATCATCCCACCACCAAAGAGGGTGGGCTCAAGCTCGTTCGGATTTTTCATCCAAAGGACGCCTGTTCCGGTCGGTCCGAGCATTTTATGGCCTGAGAAAGCAAAAAAATCACACCCAAGCGCTTCTACGTTTATAGGGATGTGTGGAGCGGACTGCGCGCCATCAACAAGGAATAACGTGTCGTTATCCTGCTCTTTACACAGCGCGGCGATCTCCTCAACAGGCAATATTGTGCCCAGGACGTTTGATACGTGTGTCACCGCGACCATTTTCGTTCTATCGCCAATAGCCTGCTCGAAATCCGCGAGATCAAATATCCCCTCCTTGTTCGGCTCCACGATCTTCAGGCTCACACCCTTCTCCCGCAGCCGTAACCAGGGTAGGAAATTCGAATGGTGCTCCAGCAGCGTTGTTACCACTTCGTCGCCTTTTTCCCAGCGAAGCCCATAGGCGACCATATTGGTGGCTTCTGTGGTATTCTTGGTGAATATGACCTCTCCTCGGTGGTTCGCACCGATAAACTCAGCAACCTTGCGGTGTGCATTGTGATACTTCTGTGTGGCAAGCTGCGATAGGCGATGAACGCCCCGCCCCACGTTCGCGTTATACTCACGGTAATAGCTCAAAACCGCTTCTAAGACTGGTTCCGGCGTGAGGCTCGTGGCCGCACTGTCCAGGTAAATGATATCGTTCAGTATCGGGAAATCAGCTCTGATCTTTTCGTCCATAGGCTCTATCCACTTTTACTCTTTATTCGCTGCTATCTTTATCTATACCCATTATCATAGTAAAAGTAGTAAATTTTAGCGTTTCACGCATCAAAATGCATGATACTGAAACGCACGAGGTATATAACGAACGCAGGTGAAGGGAGCATGCTATGAAGGTTGAGGTACGATTCTTTGCACGATGCCGGGAAATCGTCGGGGAAAAGCAGCGAGCAGTAGAACTAGAAGACGGCATGACGCTAAAAGATTTTAAGGACCTTTTAATGCGCGAGTATCCCGCGTTGAAGAGGCTGACATTGTTAATCTCGCTGAACCATGCGTATGCTGACCCTGAGGCGAAGCTCAAAGATCAAGATGAGATCGCCGTGTTCCCACCAGTGAGTGGAGGCTGATAAGTAGCGATGATAACGAACGAGGATTTCTCGATTGATGCGCTGGTAGAAAAGATGAAGCGGCCGGAGCTAGGGGGTATTGTGACGTTTTTAGGTACGGTGCGTGGCGATGCAGGGGTAACGGCGTTGCACGTCGAGATCTACAAGGAAATGGCGGAGCAGGAGCTGGAGAAGCTGAAGCGCGAGGCTCGTGAGAAGTTCGAGATCGAAGCGGTCGAGATCGTACATCGCGAAGGCGAATTGAACGTTGGTGAGAACATCGTTGCTATTTTAGTGGGTGCAAAGCACCGGAAGGAGGCTTTTCGCGCGTGTGAGTACCTGATCGACGAATTGAAGAAGCGTGTGCCGATCTGGAAGAAAGAGGGTTAGTGCCGAAACTCGAAACTTTAGACAGGTTCTTTGCTCGAATACTATTTGATATCGGATCAAACGGGACAGTGTGGAAGGTACAGAAATGAGCGAGCTGGGAATGATCGCGAAATCATTGGTGTATGTAGAGACAACACCAGAGAGAGACGATCGGGAACACCGGAGAAAATGCCGATTTCCGTCTAACTAAGTATCGTAATTAGTGTGAATTAATATTAAAATTGATAGTAAAAGTCTTATCTTATACTTCCCATTTTGGGAAATTCGTGATACAACGAAACGCTTATAGGTACCTCGTGAGGATAATATATAGTATGTTAAAAAACAAAAAGCTGTGGCGTTATCGTGGTGTTGACCCTAAGCGCGATCGTAGGTACCGGGATAGTCCTTGCCGATGACATTAGCATTCGCATCGCTCCCGCTACGCTCAATCTCAACGATAACGTTGGTGGGCATTGGGTAACGGTGCACACGGATGTTGCGTTCAGTAGCGAGTGGGTTTGTACGCTGAATGGTGTCGCTGCTACTTCGACGTATAGTGACGACTGTGGTAACTTAGTCGCAAAGTTTGATCAGGCAGCGATTGCGGGCACTGTTGTTGCGGGTACAGCTACTTTGGAGTTCACTGGCACTAAAGAAGATGAAGTGATCACAGGATCCGATACCATTCGAGTGATTAATAGCGGTAAGTAAAAATATACCACCACTTTTCCCCTTTTTTTCTTTTTCATGCTCATGTGCGCCCCCCTTGAGTCGTGAAGGTTTCTTTTGGTAAAGCTTTTCTTTAAGCCCTTACCGGGCTTGCGGGGTCGTGGGGCGGAGCCCCACATAAGAAAAGGTTTGCCATCAGCGATTTTGATGGAGGTTACGTTACCGTGGAAGAGCCCTTGACGATATTGGAATGAAATTCGGGTTTGATATGGACTTGGAAAATAATACTTTGTTCGTTCGTTCCTGCTTGGTTCCGGAGTTCGTTGATCTTGTTTGTGTTACTCTTGTGAAATCTCGTGGGGTTTTACATTCGCTATAAAGGATTGTGAACCCCCCACCCCTCAAAAATGTCGAAATATCTCCTAAAAGTATAGAGAGGATGGAACAGAACGGGAAATAAATCAAAATCCTCAATCTATAGCCGTAATAATTGCCTTTTCTTTTAGCCTTCCTTTGAGTTTGTAAGTAATAACCCATATTATATGGGGATACCCTTCTAACGCAACAGGGTGACAACGTAACGGGATATTTTTTTTCAAACCAGTATACGGAGCAGCAAGATCTTCATCTTCAATGGGTAAAAGTTTTGGATTTATTCCAGAATCAGGCCCTAAATAAAATTCGAAATTTAAGAAATCTCCTCTATCTAAAAGAGAATCTTCATGCAATTTTGTTATATGCCAAACAGCATTTTCTCGTGCTGTGATTATTATATTTTTTCTCCTTTCCCATTCCGATTTATTTAGATAAAAATTGGTCTTTATCGTTTCTGGTGTCGGTTCTAAAACTGAAGGTTCCTGAATACTAAGTTTAAACCAAAAGATTGTTTGTTCTGACCATTTCTTTGTTCTCATTTTAGGTATTTTTTCTGTCTTTTTTTTATCAGTACCAAGAAGTGTTACGTGCCAAAATAATAGATTTTTTTCTAAAGAAAAATGATCGATAAATACTTTATTAGGCATTTTTTTAAAATTCCCTCTTTCTGAATACCAAATTAGTACTCTATCGTTCAGACCCGGAAAGAAAATCAAACGTTCACCTGGGGGTGGCGAAAAACAGATTGTTCCCAGATTATAGCTTATACCATCTTGATCGCTAAAGAAAACGTAATTAATTCTTCCAATAGGTTTTCCTTCCCTTAAAAGCTTTGAAAAGGGCCTTAAAATGCAACTTTCGTTTTTTGATGAGAACCCCTTACCAAAATTTTCAAAATGAATTTCTAAGATGCCTTCGTCATCAGTCATGTTTCGATAAAAAGTATTTGTAGATTCAAATAGTTTCATATCATATACATTGCGCTGAAAAAAACCTGAACACGGAAACCAGCCATATCAAGCTAGTGAACTTAAAAATCCCAAGTCAACTTGGGGATAATCAAAATTCTCATAAGCCTTTCACTTTTGTTCTTCATTTCAGCGGGCAATGTCAGATCGCGCGATTGGCAACCGAGGGATTATATTTAACATTAATCGCTATGAATACCCCGGTACGCAAACAGGGGTAAAGAAGGTCGTGCGATGCCATCTACCAGATAAGATAATAAAGCCCGATGAGCACAAACACGACTCCGATAGCCTTCCGCAACACCCGCTCAATCTTCTGAACATTCTGAACGTGCTTGTTCAACTCCTGCACACCCATATAAAATAAAATCGAGAAGATAATGACCGGTATCCCGGTGCCAAGCCCGTAGAATGCAGGCAGGAGTACGCCCGATTCAGAGGCGAGCCCGAACGGAATCAAGCCACTGAAGAACAACACGGCACTGTACGGGCAGAAGGCTAAGGCGAATACCACGCCAATGAGGAACGCACCGAGGAGGCCGTAGTCCGCGGCTTTTCTGCTCAGCTTCTCGGTAAGACGGCCCCCGGTACCAAGCGTGAAATTGAAATGCCCGAGCCCTACCATGAAGAGCCCGGCTGCAATCATGATGAGCCCCAAAATCTCACCGTGGATACGCTGCACGGTGAGCGAGAGATCGATCACATTCATGCCAATGACAATGATACCGACACCCAAAACCGAATAGGTGACTATCCGACCTAAGGTATACGCGAGTCCGCTCAGCGGGGTATGGCGCGGATCTTTTATATCACGCGAGATGTAGGCGATTGCGGCGATGTTCGTCGCCAGCGGGCAGGGACTGATCGAGGTCAACACGCCGAGTAAGAATGCCACCAGTATCACGAATTCCGTGTTCGCTATCAAACCCTGTATGATCGATTCAAGTAGCATCTTCGTACGCGCTCAGTATGCCCTCCAGCTTGGTTTTAAAGACCGTCATGTACTCCTCTTTGTTGCCAACATACTGCCACATGTCATTGGCATCGGTCGTCGCCTCCTCGTTATCATCAGTCATAACAGAAATAAGGAGCGAAGAACCACTAACGCCGTATTTCTTCACCAGCTCGATATTGTTAGGATCCTGGTAATTGACCGTTTGATAGCGTATTTTCCCGGATTGGTACTCCTCGGGGAAGTACAGCTCTATCGTCTCTTTCGCGTAATTGCCCAGTTTTGTGCATAACTGGCACGGCCGTGCAGGCTCAAATTTAATAACCGTTAGGGTTATTTGTACTGGTTCCGTAACTGGCGGCGTCGGTGTAGGTGTAGGAGTGGGAGTACTGTTCAGCGTAGAGTTATGCAGTGCCGTGTCGGTTGCAGTACCTGCATCGTTCGCCGGTGCAATACAGCCGCAGACGATCAGGGAAAGAGAGACGCCGATTATGAGAATCCCCGCAATCAACCATGAGTCACGATTACGTCTCAGTCCTGGAGCCATTGTTTGAGTTCCTCCGTACTCGGAATTCGTCCGCTCACTTTCACCTCTCCATCGATCACCACTGCCGGCGTCATCAGTACCCCGAAACTGATTATTTCATCGATATCTTCCACTTTTTCGAGTGCTACATCAACGCCAAGCTCCTCTATTGCTTTTCTCGCATTTGCGTATACCCGTCTACAATTCGCACAACCTGTTCCTAAAACCTTAACTTCCATTTTTTGGTATTTATACCTCCTTACTCATCACCACGTTGCAAGCACGCTCAGATGAGCCTGAAACATCGGATCATCTGCTTCCCGAATTCCGTGAGATGGTAGATCTGAAACGTTCCGTCTTGCGTGCACGCTACCAGTCCTGCTTTCTTCAACACGCCCAGATGGTACGACAGCTTCGAGTACTCGCACTCCATCAGTTCCACCAGGACACAGACGCAGAGATCTGATAGACCCAAGGCTTTCAGGATCCGGACACGTAACGGGTCCGAAAGCGCTTTAAAAACCGCTACCTCCTCGCTGATATCTTCATTCAGGACCGCCTGTACGTTTTCGAGAACCTCCTTGGAGATAGCATAAGAAGGGGGTATCTTGCAGGATTTCCCCGGGGCACATAGGGGCACACTATTTTTTGGGGGCTCCGTCGACATTTTATTTACACACCGTCCGTGTCGTGTAACATCATTTCATTCTGCCGCTTTTCTCAGCTTCTCGATCGCTCGTTTCACCTCATCCCTGCTCGGCACGCCGCCCATCTTCAGTATCTTACCCTCGATCACCGTCGCTGGCGTCATCATGATGCCGAGCTCCTCAGCCTCTTTCGAGAAGACATCGAGCTTCTCAACCTCGATATCTTCATAGCCAAGCTCTTCTACCACACTTTTCACTACGTTCTCTGTCGCCTTACATCTCGCACACGGTTGCGTCGAGCCGATTACCTGTATTTTCATGCTATCTATCTCTCAGCACCTCCTTCTTCTCTTTTGACCGTTCTGTCATATTTATTGCGCCTCAACCTCGATCACCTCACCCAAAGAATCCCCGTGTGCGCTTGCAGAGCCATACGAGGAAGAGCATTATCGGAACTTCCGTGAGAACGCCAACGACCGTAGCAAGTGACGCGCCGGAATTTAAGCCGAATAACGTCGTGGCAACCGCGATCGCAACTTCGAAATGGTTACTGGCCGCGATGATTGCCGTTGGTGCGGCGTCCTCATACCCCAATCTAATGGGCTTAGCAATGAGATACGTGATTGCGAACACAACGAGAATATTGACAAATATCCCCACGGTGATCATACCGATGATCGCCGGGAGTTCGACGATTTTGTCACCCTGATAGGTGAACAGCACTACTAAGGTGATCAACAACGCTATGATCGACATATTTCCCAACCGGGGCACGAGTTTCTCTTCAAACCAGCCCATACCTTTTCGTTTAATTACTTGATCGCGCGTGATCCACCCGGCAACCAGCGGGGTGCAGATGTATATGAGTACCGCAAGCGCTATGGTCACCCACGGTACCTGGATACCCGAGACCCCGATAAGGAAGGTCGCGAGGGGCGCGTATAAGAAGACCATGGTCAGGGAGTTGATGGCCGTCATCACGAGCGTATGTGCCATGTTCCCTTCGGCAAGGTAGCTCCACACCAGGACCATTGCGGTACAGGGCGCGACACCTAACAGAATCAAGCCGGCGATATACTGTTGAACAAGCGGGATCTCACCGAGTGGCGTTACCGTCGTTCCTTGCGGTAAATACGGTGCAAATACCACGCTTAAGAAGAACCATGCGAAGAACGCCATGGTGAATGGTTTTATCGCCCAGTTCATGAACAGGGTGGTGGCAATCGGTTTCGGCGTGAAAATAGCCTTCTTCACTTCGCCAAAGCTTATTTGGACCATTATAGGATAGATCATGGCAAAGAGGCAGATCGCAATGGGTATCGAAATATGCGCCACTTCCAGGAGTGCGAGATGTTCAGAGAGTTGCGGATACACTCTGCCAATGAGCGTGCCCGCAAGTATACAGAGTACCACCCACACGTAAAGGTATTTGGCCCAGATTCCCAGTTTTCGTTCCTTGGGTTCCATTTCTCACTCCCCGCTCCTGCGATAGTTCTTGTATTCTACTCTTCTCTCTACCACGTTCATCCCACTATACCTCCGTAAACCATACCCACGAGGGTGGAGATGAGCACAACCAACGCGATGTACACGGACGCCTTCTGCCAGCCGATCGTCCGCCAGATAATGACCATGCAGGGAAAGCTTAAGGAAGGACCTGCAAGCAGAAGCGAGAGCGCAGGTCCCGCAGCCATCTGGCCCGTCGTGAACCCGAAGAGATTGCCGACGATCGGCACTTCAAATAACGTCGGCATGTACAAAATTGCTCCCACGACGGACGACAGCAAGCAGGCAAAGAAGGAATTGGACCCAAAATAAGGTTTCATGAGTTCACCCACGGCTATTTGAGGATCATGCGAAGGCGCATAAAGCGCTGCGATACCGCCGATGAGCCCTATCACGAATACGCCGACCAGAAGGAGGGGGAATATCCGCTTTGTGAGCCACCAGGTCTCACTACCCCATGCTCGCACCTCGTCTTTCGAATAAGAGCGAATTACTAGCACCGTAAGCCCCAGTATCATAAGAGCGAGTGCGATAAGTTTCGTGACCCACGAGATCAACCCGGAAGCGCCAACGAGCAGGATTGCCACGAGCAGCGAGAAAAACAGTACCGTAATGTAGCCGGATCGCTGCACCTCAGTATCATCCCCTATCATCGCAATGGCCGGAGCTGCGCGTTTCTCCTCTGCCTTCGTCTGCTCACCGCGTTCAAAGAGCGCTGCCATACTCATACCGATCACGACCGCCATCACGACGGCACTTATGGCTCTGGCGATTCCGATCGAGAGCCCGAGCACGCGTGCGGTCAGCACAATGGCCAGGAGGTTGATCGCCGGTCCCGAGTATAAGAACGCCGTAGCAGGTCCGATGCCCGCACCACGTTTGTAAATGCCGGCGAACATCGGCAGTACCGTGCAACTGCAGACCGCGAGAATCGTCCCTGAGCAGGACGCTACGCTATACGAAAGCCATTTCTTCGCGCTCGCACTGAAGTATTTGAGCACAAACTCTTTAGATAAGAGCGCGGCAATAGCGCCGGCAATGAAGAACGCTGGCACTAAGCAGGTCATCACGTGGAGTGAGAGATACTCCAGCAGCGTATCCATGCCCGCTTCTATGATAGTTTGTACCACAGCCATTATTTCAAATATATTTGAAATAGTACATTTAAAGGTTTGCCACTCCTTTCTCTTGCACGTTAGTTGCATGATGGATAATTTTGGTGGCTATCATGACCGTTTTGCGCTAACAGGAATAGAAAGCGAAAGGTTTAAATACCCTTCTGCCTTTTATATTGGGAGGGTAAAATTGTTAGCAATATGATCTCTGAGTTTCTAGATGAGCTTAAAGCCCGTGTATGTCCAATTGAATACGCCTTGTTACTATTTAGTATTTGCTTTGTTTTACTATTCATAAGTATTTTAATTTACCTCTTTTTACCTCTCAATATCTTCATACTTTTTGGATATACCTTGCTATTAATGTTGGTTTTTAATTTTCTCATTAGCTTCATACTTTTGTGGTGTATTATTCCTCAATTTTTGCTGGTGTATTTTAATCATTTTAGAGGGTTTTTTGTTTCGTCTTATAAATTATTTCATCTAATACCAACAACTTTGATAATAACTTTAATCATAGCGTTTGTAGTGTTTTTATTTGTTAATCGGAGGAAGTGGAAAAACAAAGAAGAAAGATCGGCAGAATCATTTATCTTTGACTTAGGAAATTGTATATTTAAAATCCTCAATAGTTTGACTTTATTTACTATATTCAAACACCTTTTTGTGGAAGACCTATTTTTATTTGAGCTTGATGCAACAACAGCTCTAAAGGCTCAATTAGATAATGGCGTTATCCCTCAAGAGGTTAGAGAATTTAGAAATAATGATGAGCCTATCACATTACAACTTCCTGAAAACGCCAAAGTTTTTGCTTATGACAATAGATAGACAATACCCTCTGAGAAATCGCCTTATGTTATTAAAGAAAAAAAGGGAAAACTAAAAATTTGTAGAGTTAATTATTCGTTGGATAGTTGGGTTCTTGGGACTTTGCTTTTAACAGTTTCTATATTTTGGTACTGGTCTTCAATTCCAGATCAATTGAAATGGGTCTTTATTATTCTGGGGGTCCTTAGAGTTTATGAAACACCTATCTACGGAATCAAAGTAGTATTGTTTGACCCATGGAAAGCAAGAATGAGACCTGTTCGTCTTGACTCTTATCGTAGTGTGATCCTTACACTGATGGGTTATTTCAATATTATAATTTGGTTCGCCATCTTCTATCGTGTCATAGGGCTTGATTCGCGTTTTGAATCCCTAAGCTTTAGTTTTCATACGATGACAACTTTTGGTAATCCTGATATTGGTAATACCGATATTATCCTTACGTCAGTTTTTGGACCAAGTCTCGTCTTCCTCCAGTCAGTAATCGGTTTCATTATGGTATTATTAATCATTGCGACATTAATATCCCAGCTTCCAAGACCCACGCATTGGGATGAATTTGATTGAGGAATATATCGTAAACCTAAACGAAGCAATTAGAATTTAAGCTGAGTGGGAGCGGTGCGGATATAAAAGAAGCTGCCCTTAAGGTTAACCCAAAAATCAGCAGTCAACTGTTTGATAATCAAAATTATCTTCCTCTATCCAAACCCGCTGAACCTAAGAGATACGGAAAAAGCCTGAGTAGGGATTCATTCATACTCCTTCTTCCTTCAGCCTTCTTCTTAATGTCCATCCACTCACCTTCTGACTCGCAGCAATTGTGGTCCTATCTATACCTGCTGCTAATTGTTTCCGAACAGTTGTCCAGTTGATCCGCGTCGCTGTACGAGTGGCATTGAATACCAAAGCACAGTAGAAACACCACCGAAGAGCACCTCATAATAGAGTCCGCACACGTGGTGGCTATGAAAGAAACTTCTAATTTTCACCCGCCCCGCAACAACCGCCTTACTATGGTGCGATCTCACCGACTTATCTCTTCACTCACCAGTCTAGTCGAGGTCTCAGGTTGTATGGCAATCGGTCTTGAAAATCGTCAGAATGAATGATGATGAATGATATTCTGGGTTTTTGTTAGAGAGTGCAAAGCCGGTTTGACCGGAAACCTTATACTGCAGTACTGCATTTAGATGCAGTATAGTATATTCGATACTGCAGTATACTGCAGTACTATAAGAAAATGCGGAGCACGGAGAGCGCGTGGAACGGCAAAAGCATATAGTACTGCATCACTAGTGCAGTATGATAATGCAGTATGATAATGCAGTATGAATGCATTAGAATATATGAGTAATGCATATCGGCGGAGAGGGCTTGGAATAAGGAGTGTTGAATTTGTCCCAGCATGATTTTTCCGGTAAGAGAGCTCAATCGTGTCGTGTAAAAAGCGCAAAAAAAAATCAAATCAAAACGAAAAAGTGAAGTTAGCTGGGGTGGATGTTGATCTGCGGATAAACAAGGATTTAAATATTCACCCTTAATAGCAGTTGCTAGTTACTGCTTGCTTGCTTTTGCCTTCCGGAGTGGTTTACCTTTAAGACGCCATACCTGACGCGCGCACGCTCTTCTTTCTTTTTCTAGACGATACGATACGATACGATAATAGAAGCCGCATGATTGCGACCAGGTATTCGTGGAAGAAAAAGCACGGTAGATTTTGAAAGCCATTTTTATTTCTAATTCCGGATCTACGTATCTCAACATCCCATCCCACGTGCCTTTAAAAAAAGAGCTGGTGAACCATGTCATGTATGTCTCAACATACTCATCTCTTCACTCACCCGTCTAGCTAGGCCCCAGGTTGTATGGCAATCTGTCTCGAAGAGTCGTCAGAATGAATTAGGGTACAGGTTACTGAACGGTTCTAAATGCTAGCGTATGTAGGTGCCAGATTTGGCCAGAACCACATACTATAGTACTATATTTAAATATAGTAGGTAATGCAGTAGTAATGCATTACCATGCAGTACTATTAGAAAATACGGAAGCACGTGCGGGTCACAAAATCATAAAATCATAAAATCACAAAAGCCAAAACCATAATAGTACTACTCCAGGGAGGGGATACTGCTCTTCATCCTTTTCAGCTCAGCATTCGCCATCTTCATGTAATAACGGGTATAGCTTGATGATGGCTATAACGATTAATTGTGGGACTTTATCAATAAATTGTCTTTCTTGACTCTTCCGTATTTTCGGTCGGTGGTGCGTATAATGACTGACGCTTTCGCTTCAGCCGCTCGAGAAGCTTTCTCCCGTGTCTCTTGCGAATAGTCGTAAGAGCGTTTGGTTGGGTTGGGCTGAGCTGCTTGCTCTTAGTGCTCCTTCATAATGACTGCCCGCAGCAAATACACGACTATAGCGATGACACACGCCGCGAAGCCTGCTTGCACCAAAGAGCGGTACTGATACGTGAAGAGCGTGGAGATCGCATCCATAGCGAAGAAATAGAATTGAAAGGTCGCAACCAGAAGCAAGAGCATCAGAATTATGAAGACGCCGAATCTGAAATATCGCATAATATCCCCGGATGCAAATCTCGATTCTTCGTTCGCTTTCCCAGTTACAAGCTTAGCCCCTTTTTCTTTATCTTCTTTCCCTACTTCCATTTCTCTTCTCCTCCACACACCTTCCCTCCTCTTCTCTTCTTTACCAACAAAACCGAGACGATAACGAGTGCAACCGCTGCAGGTAACACTTCGAAGTCCGGCTCCTCTGGTACCGGAGTAGGATAAGGAGCGGGAATCGGTGTTGTATAACCCGCCTCCTCGTAGCCACCCATAGACCTCATAAAATCTGAGATTGTGATGGTGGGCGAAATCTCTACCGTTTTCTCCTTCGCCTCCAGCACCACCGTTCTATTTGCAAACGGGCTTAAGAGTACCATCCCACTACTTTCCTTTATTATCCGTTCCGATTGCCAGACCTGAACTTCAACGATATAATCGCGGCCATTGAGCACGCATAGTTCGGTATAATGAAGCGAGGTCGTACCCTCTTTTAAAGCGCCAAGGTCTTCCCACCTCTTAGCTGTGATCAATCTCGTTTCATTGTCCCGCGCCTTTATGAATGCACGCAGACCACTGACATCCCTGCCGAGATTGTCAATGTAGAGGGTGGTATTAATGAGCGCGTACTCGCCGGTTCCTTCTTTCGCCACTTCTACCGCTTCCACGAAGAAATCAATCTCGCGTATAGCGATCTTTGCGACAGACGGAGGTTCCAGACTTGTCAAGCCGTAAATCATCGTTTCAGCACGCTGTATACCTTTTCCATCTTCAAAAACGACGATTTGAAGTTTATACCCGCCTTCCTTCGGAATTGTAACGCGGGTGCTTGCGCGTCTTGTCTCCTCTCCCCCTACGCTCCCTACCTTCGTCTGGTTAGTGGTGACGAGTAAATTCGTAGTCGCATCGTACGCCTTCACTAAGACGTCTATTTCGCCTGATGCTGCCTCTCCACTGTTGTCGAGATACGTGGTCACATTGAGCGAGGCCTCCGCGATATCAAGCGCTTCCGCAGCAATGTCAATATCGACGATGCTTATCTCTGACCAGTCGTGCTCTCTTAAACCACCGCCAAGGGTTGCCACCAGGGTAATGAGCACTAAAAACGCCAGAATCACCGCAGTAGTTGCAATTACCTGGGTTCTCCCCGGTGACCTCGCGTTCATGCCCGCTCTTTACCCCCTACGTATAGGTGAAAGTTCTTGAATACTATTGAAGTGATTATATATAAAAATTTTATCTGCTATCCAGGTTGACAGGACTGTGACGTCACCCTCCACTCACCCACGAGAGAATTATCACCTCATCATCACCGTGAACTTCCGTCTTTATACCCCGCAGGTTCTTGATGTTCATTCCGTTAAGGTACACGTTGAAGGTACGTTTAATCGTTAACTCGCCGCCGTCGCCGTCCGTAGCCAAAACGGTCTCTCTGAATTGGTCACCGTAGTGGTCTGTTAATCGCCTCATCACCTCTTCTATGGTCGTGGACCCGTCGCAATCGAAGTCTGTCCATCTCGTCTTTGTTAACTCGTGCAACGTGAGCGGGAACTTTACCTTTATCAATCCCGACCCTCTCTCTTCCCGTGGCCCGGATTGCCGTACCGATGTCTCGGAGATGCCGACCAGGCTATGCCGCAGCGTGAAGTCCCACTCCTCCTTCTGCCAATCCTCTCTACTCTCGCACGATCGTGTGTGACTGAGCCACGATAACCGATCCTGCATTTGGTCCTTCATACTTCGTTGCTTTGCCGTGAGATCGGGGTATACGGTAATCCAGGTCTTCTGCGGCGGTGGCGTGGGATAATCGCGATAACAACTCCGGCTTATAATCGCGTTCGGAAGATACTTAGAAGCGATGCTATAAGCTCGCTCCAGCTCCTCCAGCGTCGGACGCCTCGTTGCCTTCTCGTACGCGAAAATCGGCACGAACGGATTGATCCGGTACCGAATGTCTGTACTCACCGACGCGAGGAACTGCGCGATGAACTCTATTTCCGCATCATCAACGATCCCTGGCATGTACACCGTTTGCACCAGCAGCTCGATTCCGGACGCGTGCAACTTCTCGATCGCACGCAACACCGGCTTGTTCGATTTGCCCGTGTACGACCTGTGTACGTCCTCGGAAAAAGCCTTCAAGTCCACGTGCGCCTCGGTCAGGCCTGCTTCTTCCAGGTCGTGGACATAGTCGTCGCCATCGGCACCTAACGCATAGCCGTTGGTCATCAACACGATCCTTTCGAAGTCCTTTTCCTTCAAACCTCTGACCACGGTCAAGAGATACTTCTTGTCGAGCGTGGGCTCACCACCGGTGATCATCGCCTCTTTAGGAAGTACTCCATAGTAATCCAAGCAGGCGCGTTCCATTCGCTCAAGGGTCTCAGCCGCCGTGAGCAGCGTGCCTCCTTCATCTCGCGCCGGTCGGAAACACCCTTTGCACCTGAAATTGCAGCCGGTAAGCATAAACCAGACGCGCGGTTCGATCTCCGATAGCGTGAAATACTGCAATCCTCTTTTCGTCATACTTCACGTTGTATGTAGATAGAGAGAGTGTTAATAAAAAGGTGACAAAACATGATAAGTGCGGTTGCCAGGTATCTGCGTGCCCAGCACCGGTGCAGTACTGCTGTGCTGTAAAGGCCACGGCCCACTTTCCGCTACGTTTACCGTATTCTACCTTACTTTCCCTCCCCCTTTTTATAATGCAAGTGTTATAATAAGTTGGTGAGAGGAGATATGACGAAACCATCTGCGGTAGTAGTAATGACGCTCGTGCTGGTTTCTGCTTTCGCAGGCCTCGGCATCCAAAACGCATGTGCCTCCGATGCCTCTGGCGAAAACGGGATAGAAATTGTCGCCTTTAGCACGAATAAGGACGTATACTCGGCGAAGGAAGAGATGTCGGTGTTCTTATTGATATATTCCGCGGAAAACATAAGTGACGCTCTCATCAAAGTCTCCGGCGTGAAGAGTTCCAAAGGCGTGTATTACGTTGCCTATTCGAGCACGCGGAATTTAACTGCCGGAGAAAATAACATCACCTTCACGAAAAATCTACCAGCATGCTCTAAATGCGCCGGGATAAGCCAGGGGACCTACGTCATCGACGCTTCAGTAAAGTACGACGACGAAGTCGTAACGGCAACGCACAGTATCGCAATCACGTCAACGCCCGGTCAAACAATCTCCGTGAACGTCGCTGTTGACGAGGTGAATCGTTTGATCGCGTCCGAATCTGACGACATCCTTGTAGTGGACATACGAACCAAGGACGAGTACGACACAGGACACATCGGTGGTGCCGTCTCGGTTCCGATCTCGGAGTTGAGCAATAGAACCGAGGAGTTCAACACGAGCACGAAAATAATCGTATACAGCGCAAACGGCACGAACAGCACGATCGTCTGTGATATGCTCATAAAAAACGGTTCTGAACGCGTTTATAATGTAGTTGGCGGACTGCATGCCTGGAACGAGAGCGGTTATGCGGTTGTTCCTACTACTACCTCAAATCCGATGGCCCCCGGATTTGAAGCGGCTCTCGCACTTGTAGCCGTGCTTGTCGTTGCCGATCGAATCCGGCGGCGGTGATTCGTTACGTGAGTGCCCGCACGCACAAGTTGTATCTGCGAGTTCGTCAGCTTGCTAGCTAGCTATATCCTTGCCGGGTTTATACCAGAATAAGGATATTGTGAGTGACGAATCACCTAAACGAAACGAAGAGAGATGAAACTCAAGATCAAGCTGAAGGAGGCGGAGTTTGAGGCGCTGCTTACCGGTGAATTCTCGCCGAAGACCGCAGAAAAGATCGTGGACCCGTTACCGATCGAATCGGACATAATGGTCTGGGGCGAGGAAGTGTACTTTGACGTCCCTGTTGAAATGGAGGAGGAGAACGCGAAGGAGACGGTACGCAAAGGTGATTTGGGGTATTGGCCAGCAGGTATTGGCCAGCAGGAAGGACGCTGTGCATCTTCTATGGGAAGACGCCGATAAGCGAATCCGAGGAAGAAATAAAACCCGCTTCGGCCATCAATATTGTCGGGCGAATAGTCGATCCCGATAGGCTGAAAAGGCTCGCTCCTACGGGTGGAGAGCGAATGAAAATAGCCAAATGGCAGGGAGCTAGCAAAAGGAACGCTTCAGATACGTACGTATAAGCGAACGCACCGCAGCACGACTTAACCGCCACTCGTCAGTCAGTCACACCACGGGCAACGTAAAATAAACCGTGCAGCCCTTGCCCTTCTCAGACTCGATCCAGATTCGACCGCCATGCACCTCGATGATCCGCTTCACGATCGCGAGACCCGCACCGGTGCCCTTACTGCTCCTATCAACCTTGTAAAACAGCTCGAAGACCTTCTCAAGCTGGCTCTCGTCAAGTCCCGTGCCATTATCCTTCACGAAGAACACGGTTTCTTTATCCTCTGTGCGAGACCCGATCTCTATTTTTGGGTGGGGTTGATCACCCATGAACTTGATGCCGTTCTCGATAAGGTTCACCAGCACCTCTTCTACTTGCATCCGGTCCACGTGCACGGTAGGAAAGCCCGCAGCAACGGATACTTCAACACCGCTTAACTTTATCTGATCTGCCAGGTGCGCCAGCGCGTCTCTAATCAGCACGCCAAACGGCACATCCTCCGGCGGATTCATCACACGCCCGGTACGGGAGAGCTCCAGTGTGTCCTCCAGGAGTCGCCCCATCGAGGTTACGGCGTTCTCTATAAACGCCAAATCGGTCTCCACTTGTCTCTGTTCGTTTCGTTCTATATCTCTTCGGAGCAGGTCAGTATAGCCTTGCAGAGTCACCAGCGGCGTCCGCAATTCATGCGAGATCGTATAGACAAACCGCACCATCTCTGCGTTCTTCAGTTCAAGCTCTTTGAGATGCCGCTCTCGCTCATCCGCCAGTCGCTTGCGCTCGGTGATATCCGTGAAGAAACCTACGTTGCTTTCTCTGCCATCAATCACGATTGGGGTTGTATTGACATCCACATAAATGACCGTTCCGTCTTTTCGTAAGCAGGGTATAGATGCTGCCAGCGTTTTTTCTCTTCGTACCTGGGCCTCGAACTCGGAAATGACCCATTCCAAATCCTCTTTCGGGTGAATGTCACTCACCCCCAGGCTCTTCAATTCCTCTTCAGGATACCCTAACATCGTACATATCGCCGGATTCGCGTACCTGAATTTCTTCGCCTCAGTATCCGCAACCAGTATCCCCTCGGCAGCTCCTTCAAAGAGCATTCTATATCTCACCTCGCTCTCCCGCAGCGCCTCCCCCATTCGTTTGCGCTCGATGATTCTTCCCAATCGCTCGGCAAGAGCGTCGAGCAGACTTATCTCTTCCTTGAGGAAAGGCCCTGCATCGATTTGGGGTCTCTCTTCCAGGTAGCAGACGTCCAGCGTTCCAATTCGCTCACCACGCAGCGTGATAGAACTGCTTTGTTTCCAGTTGGTCTCCCTGAAGTTCTCGGTCTTGAATTCCTGATCATCAAGGGTGATTCTGACACAGGTGATTTCCGGATACCGCAAGGCAGAAGGGATGAGATCAACGCTACCCTGAAAGATTTCATCCAATGAAATGCCAGGCTTTTCTACCAATTGGGAAAGGCCGTAGAGGCAATTCAGTTCCTTGACACGCTCTTGCAGCGCCTCCTCCGCCCGCTTCCGTGCTTCCTCTATCTCCATGCTGTGGAGCGCTAAGCCTAGGTCACCAGCCACCTCGATCAAGAGCCCCTTCTCCTCCTCGTCGAGAACGACCGCGGGCGCGAGCAATACGGCAAGCAGCCCGAACAACTTGCCCGCGTGTTCAACACAGACGATTGCAGCTTCTTTGCCTACGTGTGTATTTTTTAGTACGCACCCTTCTTTGCACTCTCGGGATCTGTCTACGATCACCACCTTCTCCTCCTGAGCAAGGGCGTTTCTGATGCATGGAGGAAGATCACCACCCACCACATCGTCGCGGAAACGAGAGAGCGCTTCTTCAAACCCGGAACCTTTGACCGTGGCAAAGTTTTTACCATCACTCAGGAATCCGAGCCACACGCCATCGTAGCCCCGTGCATCGAGCAAGATATCGCAGGCTTTCTGGAGCAGACTGTCTCTATCCTTCTCCACTATAATCAACTGATTAACAGTTCGGATAGCTTTGAGGACGCTGTTTATGTGCTCGATGTGCTCATAGGCCTTCTCCAGATCGAGCATCTTCTGCTCCAGCTTCTTCACCAAGCGCTCACTATAGAGCCTGTATGTCTCTTCCTCTCCTTTCACCGTTGGTTCCCTAGGCTTTATCTTACCTTCCTTCACATCGCCACGCACGCCGCGTATGATCTCGATAAACTTCTCAGGCTCCATAGGCTTGCGAATGAACAGGTCCGCCCCCAACTGCAAGGCGAACTCTTCATCCTTCTTGTTGGTATAGGTGGCCGTGTAGAAGACAAACGGGATCCCCTTCAGGTCCTCTTCTTTCTTCACCTCATGGCAAAGCTGAAAGCCGTCCATCACCGGCATGAGGATATCGGAGATGATTAGGTCAAATCCCTGGGTGTGGAGCTTTTCCAGGGCTTCCGCACCATTAGTGGCCGATACGACCTCGTAACCGCTCCCCTTCAGCAACATCTCTAAGAGGTACAGATTCTCTTTCTTATCGTCCACTATGAGGATTCTCATTTTCCTCTCAGCCTTCCTTTACCGATTGATGAACCTTCCTTCCCCCGCTTCATAAGAATTTCTCAATCTCCGCCATGAACGTCTCCGGATTGATAGGTTTCTCGATATAGCCGGTGCAGCCCGCTGCCAGTGCCTTCTCCCGGTCTCCGACCATAGCATATGAGGTCAGGGCAACAATGGGAATTTTGCCATCTGTTTTCGACTGCCTTATCCGCCTTGTGGCCTCCAGGCCGTCTATGCCCGGGAGCTGGATGTCCATGATTACCAGGTCCAGCTTCTCGCTTAATGCGCGTTCTACACCCTCCTCGCCGCTCCATGCCTCGAGCACCTCATACCCCGCGCTGCTCAAAATAAAACGGATGAGGTACATATTGGCCTCATTATCCTCCACTACCAGAATCTGCTTCATGTTTTTACCTCCTCATAGTTCAAAGGCACGGTGAACGTAAACGTACTCCCCCGTCCAAACTCGCTCTTCGCCGTAAGCTCACCGCCAAGGAAATTCGCTATCTTTTTCGAAAGATAGAGACCGAGACCCGTGCCTTCTCGAATTAGTACACCATCGACGTGTATCCGGCTAAATGCCAAGAACAGCCGGTCCATATCCTCCTCTTTTATCCCGATGCCCGTGTCCTCGACAGATACCTCGATCATCCGGTCTTCTTTCACCACCCTGAGCGCTATCTTCCCGTTATCCGTGAACTTTACCGCATTACTCACGAGATTCGTGATGATCTGTTTTGTCCTTCGCTCATCGCTCTTGATCAGTAGCGTATCGGGCATCGTGAGCGTCATCTCGAGGCCCTTATCTTCCAGGGCAACGGTAAAAGAGTCCTTGAGCTCCTGCACAAGAGTTGTGAGATCGAATTCCTCGATGAGCAGTTCCACGCTGCCTGCTTCTATCTTACTCACGTCAATGATGTCATTTATCAGCGCCAGGAGCTGATGAGCGTTTTTTTTCACCATGGTAAGCTGCTTCCGCTGCTCCTCTGTCAGCTCGCCAGCCATACCCATCAAGATTATGCCCGTGAAGCCTATGATGGAATTGAGCGGCGTCCTCAGTTCGTGGCTCATGCTGGCAATGAACATGGATTTGAGCCGATCGAGCTCTTTGAGCTTGAGATTGGCCTCAGTTAAGTCTCTTGTTCGCTCTGCAACCCGCTGTTCCATCTCCTCGTACGCTTCTTTTAGCGCCATCTCAGCCTGCTTACGTTCGGTGACGTCTTGCAGTGTTTCTATGGCCCCAACGATTTCCCCGCCAGGCCCTCTTAATGGTGCTGCGGTGAAACGCAGCCATTTACCCTGCTCGCCAAGCGAGGGAAAGAATTCTGAAGCTTCGTACGCACCGGTAATTAACGGCGATTTTCTATAGTTACCTCCATATAATTCTTCAATTTCTCTTTCTGGCCGCTCATCTACGATAAAATCGGCCATAACCTGTCGCTTCTCGGGGTAAAAGGACAGCCATTGCTTATCGGTTCCCAGCATCTCTTCTCTTTTCATTCTGGTGAGCGATTCGAGCGCAACGTTCCAGTGGATAATTTTATGCTCTCTGTCTATTACAAACGCTGGAATGGGTGAGCTCTCGACAATTCGTGCCGTCTTTTCCAGCGATTCCCGCAGCCTTCCTTCCACTTCCGCCTTTTCGCTCACAAATCCAACGACATACCCCACAGCGATAAAAATCGCCGCTCGTACAAATTCGCTTGCAGAGAGTGGAAGGGAGGAGAAGATTGTTACGAGAATGTGAACCAGAGCAAGTACGAGTGCGACGTAGACTGCCTTCTTATGATACCAGATCCCCGCTAAAAGGATCGGAATATAAAATACGTGGGTATAAACGATCGCTATGTGCATGACTAACGCGCCATAAAAAGCCAGAATAACGCAGGCTGCGAGCGTAGAAAGCAATACAAGGAGTTTTATCCCGTGCTTTGTTCCACGAGGTGATCCTTCTTTCTCCATAGAAGCACCTTTCGCTCAAAGATTTATATGATATATTACTGTTAAGTAAACTTTGAAACTACCCGGTATAAAGTGATGCTGGTATGGCTTTGATCCCTCTATGATACCTTTTAGTGTTGAACCA
>JAFGHB010000065.1 GCA_016930255.1 Methanomicrobia archaeon
AATCCTCCTTTACAGAAAAAGAAAGAAAAGAGGACTCATAAAAACGAATACATCGATGTGTAACCTTTTTTGGTTTACTTAACAGAATAAGAAGTTTTTTATACTGCTAGAACAAATCATTCCAGTACTGATTATGACCAAGATTCTTCCGTGGTGGAAGGGTATGCTGATCGGTGCGGCGGCGGTGCTGCTGCTTCTTCTGGCTATGGCAACGGTGCCGATGGCGAGCGCTGGGTGGAACTCCTACAAGACGATAACGATCGACGGCAGCAAGGTGCAGGGCTCGCTGACGGATTTTCCCGTGCTCATCTCCATAACAGATACCGATTTGAGAGACGACGCTCAGGACGGCGGCGACGATATCCTCTTCACCAATGAAGGCAATTCGGTGAAGTTAGACCACGAGATCGAGGAATTTGACGGCTCGACGGGCGATTTGGTCGCGTGGGTGCGGATTCCTTCTCTCACCTCCGGCACTAGCTACACGCTGCGGATGTGGTACGGCAACCCGAGCTGCGGCCCGCAGGAGAATCCCGAAGCGGTCTGGGACAGCAATTACAGGATGGTGCAGCATCTGGAGGAGCCTGAGGATCAAACATCTACCGATTCTACATCGTATGACAATGACGGATCGGTCTTCGATGATACCTACGTTGATCAAAACGCCACGGGGAAGATAGACGGCGCTGATCTTTTTGATGCTCTAATTGGTCGAAGTTATATCGAAGTTCCGACTTCCAGCAGTTTGGACATCACGGGAAGTTTCACGCTCGAAGCATGGGTTAACGTCACGACATTTCATGCCTCGAGGGTAGACGATGTAATCTGCAAAAATGCATATGGTATGGGAATCGATGAGGGGGAAATAGTAATGGAGGTAGTACATGGGGACCACCACCGAACAACCGGTGCAGGGTTAACCACGGGAACGTGGTACTATATCGTCGCGGTTTTTGATAATTCGGCCGATAAAGTCTACATTTATCTCAACGGCTCTGAGAAATTAAATGCGGATGAAACTAACACACCGAGCGCAAACACCAATGAGTTAGAAATCGGCACGTGCTCTGCTAATAAGGGCGGCAAAAATGTCGACGGTATCCTCGATGAAGTCCGCATCTCCGCTACTGCACGCGATGCCAATTGGATCAAAACTAGCTACACCAATCAGAACGATCCCGGTGAAGGCGGCTTCTTGAGCAGTATCGGATCCGAGGTCACTCCCGAGTCGGAGCAGCCGGTCCCCGAGCTGCCCACGCTACTTCTGTTCAGCATCGGGCTGATTGCACTTACTGGTTATCTCTACGTGCGAACACATTCGTAACCATTACTGAAGTGAGGGATGACCCGGTGAAATGACCTGTCTGTGAGTTTTTTATGATATCGCCCGCTCGCTCCACCGTTGGGTTCTCAGCCACTGCAAGGCGAAGAGCAGCAGGATGGCTATGCCGAGCAGATCAGAATAGAAAGCGTACGCGGCTTCTGGCGAGAGCGAGTACGTACGGAAAAACGCTGCTATGAAATAATCCCACCAGTGCAGCTCTACAATGCCCTGCGGGAACGCAAACCCAAACGCGGGATACAAGAGCGTCTCGGGCGTGCGCCACATCTGATCCTCGCAGAGGTGTATAAACGCAGCACCACAGAGCATAACGCCCCACAGCTCGCCGTTTCGCTTATAATCGTACAGGCCGATGACAAGGAGGATAAGAACAAAGAGGAGCGTGTGAGCAAAGAGTCTGCCGTTTGAGAGTGATTGTGACAGTATAATCTCTCCGATCGGCTTGTCAATCAGATCAGGAAGGATCGCGCCCACGAGCACCGCGCCGTAAAGCTGGCGGTTCGGCTCGATTTTCAAGATGCGGAAGAGCAGTACGGCGATTCCCAGCGTTATTCCCAGATGCCCGAACAGAAACACGGTCTCTCTCCTCTCTTCATTTCTAATAGCCGTGTAACATAAAACGCGCACTCGTAACATGACGATAGGCGCTACTGATATATCAATAGAACTAAAAGGAATGAGATTACAGAAATCTTTGGACAACCAACAATGGCGAGCAAAGATGCCGATGCAGAGCAGGGATTAGAAACTGAGGAGCTACTGGAGAGCGCGCAGAAGATAGCACGAGAGGGGCCTATCTGTGACCACTGCCTTGGCAGGCAGTTCGCAAAGATTGCTTCTGGGCTTTCAAACGAGCGACGCGGGGCAATACTTAGGGCTGCCCTGGAAGAACGCGGGGAGGGACCCGAAGAGGGTAAATGCTGGGTCTGTAACGGTCTGTTTGAGAAGCTTGATGTGTGGGGGTTACAAGCATCGGAAACGCTGAAGGATTATGAGTTTGAGTCCTTTTTGGTGGGCACAAGGGTCAGCGGGCTGCTGCTGGAGAACGAGGATCTGCTGTGGGAGATCGCGGGTGCCGTGCATGCCGAGCCGTTGAAAGCCGAGCTGAATCGAGAGGTAGGAAAGCGAATCGAGCGAGAGACGGGAAAACGGGCCGAGTTTGACGCGCCGGAGCTCGTTGTCGTGCTCAATCTCCAGACGGAATCGGTCGAGGTGCAGTCGAACGCGATTTTTGTCTACGGGCGATACTTGAAGTTCGAGCGTGGCATACCACAGACGAGATGGTTCTGCAGGGCGTGCCGGGGCAAAGGTTGCGAGCGGTGCAATTTCACGGGCAAGATGTATCCGGAATCCGTCGAGGAACTGATAAGCGGCTCGCTATTAGAACTGTTTCACGGCGAAGAGATGGTGCTGCACGGATGCGGACGGGAGGATATCGATGCCTGTATGCTTGGGTCGGGCCGTCCGTTTGTGCTGGAGCTAAAAGAGCCACAGCGGCGGTACGTAGACTTGCGAGCTGCTGAGGAGATCGTGAATGCCGAGAACGCAGGCAAAATAAAAGTGTTTGATCTTCAGTACGTGAAAAAGGGGCTGGTAGCAGCGTTAAAGAACGCGAAAGCCGAGAAGACTTACCAGGCCACCGTGGAGTTCAAAACGCCTGAGATGATCGATGAAATCGCAGTGAAAAATGCGCTCGATACGTTATCTGGTGCGATGATCGAGCAGCGGACGCCAACGCGCGTCGCACATAGAAGAGCAGATTTGGTGAGGGAGAGAAAGGTGGCTACCACACGTTTGGTCTCTTTTACCGCAGAAGCGCGTCGTGCCGTTATAGAGGTGAAATGCGATGCCGGCTTATACGTAAAGGAACTCGTATCAGGTGATGCAGGAAGAACAAAGCCGAGTTTAAGTGCATTGCTCGGAATGGAAGCGGAAGTGACGGACCTGGACGTAATCGATGTCGATTTGAACATACCTGTGCCGGATTACAACTTATAACGTGTTTGAAACGTTACCCGGTTCCTAAAAGCTGATTATTTCTCAAGAGCCTTGCGATTCTGTGTCCGTTTCCGCCCACGGTCTTCCTCGATCTGCCGCTCAACCGATAACAGAGCATCCTTCAATACCTCGATAAAGTCCCATCGGCGCTTTCTCACCTTCGTCTCTTCCACCACGTCCTCAGCCGTTGCCGTGATCGTCTTGATGGGTTTCGGCTCGGCTCCACCGACGTACAATTTATCTGGGGTTTTTACCTGCGCGCTTATCTTATAATACGGGACGCCGCCGCGGTTATGCTCCTTCTTGATCACGATCTTTATCCACTGCATCCGTCTGGCGAATTTGGCTATCTTTCGCACTTCCGTCTCGATTATCCGCTCTGCAAGATCCTTATACTCGTCATCGAACGAGCCCTGAATCTCAACTTCCACCATTGCCTCCTCTCTCAGCGTGCGCAGATACCGCAGGATGTCCTGTATAGTGACGATACCACGGGGAACTCTATCCTTGACGATTGGCACACCACGAATATCGTGCTGCTGCAGTAAATTCGCCACATCAGCGAGATTCGCATCAATATCAGCTGTGATCACCGGCGCATTCATAATGACCGAAACCGGCTGCTCCATCCGTGTCACTTTCTCGCCTTTAAACTCGCCAGAAGTCATCCGCCGTCTTGGCTTGTAAACTTTTTTTAAGATATCGCCGCCGGTAACGATGCCCAGTAAATCACTCATTTCGTCAACTACAAGAACGCGACCTACACCGTCTTTTCTCATGATACTGCGAGCTTTACCAATGCTGTCCGTCTCTTCTACACAGATTGGATTACGATTCATCATTCTTCGCACTTGCACATCTTTTAAGAGGCGGGATTCAGAGCCGCGTTTCATAAAGTCATACTCCGTGACAATCCCCACAAGTGCGTCATCGTCGTTAACCACCGGAGCCGCTCTCTGACCACTGTCCATGAGTTCACGGATTGCATCAATAGTTGGTGTGTCTTTGCGTACGCTGTGCGGTTTAAACATGAATTCATCCACATGTGCGTCTGAATTAGACGCAAGGAGCAGATCCTGAACGTTAACAAGATATACCCCCCCACTCGCACGTACCACCAAGTTGTGAAATTTGTTCTTCTCCATAATGCCTATAGCCGTCCCTATAGACGTATCAGGCGTTATGGTGACTACATCTCTTGTACTTATCTCTATTACCGGTTCGTCAAACATGGTTTTTTCACCTTTTCTCTCTCTCTCTCTTTCTCTATAACTTCAGGCAGACCGAATGTCAGTCCGTAGCCATAGTATACCAGATGGGCTTCCTGATTAAAAAACTACCGGATCTATCCCGTTCAACGCTGCAAGACCATTTTTTTAGATAACCAAATGAAGCTGCATAGCGTTTCTCACCTAAGAGGAGAGAACAAGTTTTGAGATTTCCTCGGGTGGTAGGTCGTTCTCCTTGCAGACCGCGATGGTGCAGAGATTCTGTATCTCCAGCTCCTTCAGGTACAGAAAGCCAATGATCGTGCCAATATTAATCGGATAGCCCTTCAAAGTCTTCTTCACGGTCACGAAGAAGTATCGCCAGAGTGCGTCCTCGAAGGGAATAAGCGACCTATCCGACTCGTACAAGGGCACTGTGCGGGTTAACACGTTCTTATAGTCAGAGGTGGGCATTGCGCGGATAGCTGCAGTGACATTCTCCGCCGATACCGAGTCATTCAGCGCCGCCGCAGTGAAATCAACGGCGTACGAGTAGGGCAATAAGTAATCTCGCAGTTCATCTTCCGCTATCCCTTCGGCTTTGCATCGCAGCACCGTCATGAGATTCACGAAATCCAATTCCGACCCCACTATTTTCTTTACGATCTCCTTATCGATCCTCCTTAACTTGTCGGTTTTATCCCAGATCGCGCCGCAGAGTTCCTCATCAAGCGACTTCTCAAGGACGAATAGCCGATCCGTTTCCTCGTACTCGAGTAGCACGCTTTCCAGAGCGTCTCTATACGGACTCTCTACGTGGCTCAGTACTTCATCTAGCGAGTTATAATCCTTCAATTTGCTTATTCTGCGCTTGAAAATATCTTCAACGGGAAAAATTAGAATGTCTTCGGGACCTCGTGTTCGCGCGGCAGCAGCTTTCGCCCGTATAATCGCTTTGAGATTCTTCACCTCTAACCGTCTAAGGATCTCTTCAAAAATGTCCCGTGTCGCTCCTTTTGTGGATCTGAGTACCATTTGATACTGGTCGACGAGTTCATCCTTCAACGCGATTTCTATGCCGCGCGCGTCTACCGTTGTCAACCCCGCTTTCGCTAATTTCTCTTTATACGCGGTATCCATGAGTAACGAGAGGAACTCTCCTGGACGAGCATCTACAAGCTCTCGTAACCTCCCCTCGTCTATAATATCGCCCACCCGAGCTCTTATCCGTGCATATACATTCGCATAGTTCGATACGCTCATCTCATCTCTCACCTCTTCTCTTTACGTACGCTGAGGGAACATGGATGGGGCTGCGGAGATTTGAACTCCGGTTACCAGCTCCCCGAGCTGGAAGGATGCCTGGCTACCCTACAGCCCCTCGCTACTCACATCCTCTACGGTGACTTTACTTTCTCTTTCTTATCTATTAAAATGGATACTTTCTGTGTCCTGATCCTTTTTGTGGTTTTGTTCTGTTTCTTTATTGTAGATGTAGAACAGGAAAATGAGTGGCGAAGAGGCTTCAAAGCATTTAGCGGGATTGCGAGAAGTGAAAGGGGTTGAGATAGGGGCGCATACAAGTGTAGACGAACTGGTGACGGGATTACGAGGATGCGCCTTTGGCGCTGGTAGATTGGCAAAGGCGGTGGACATATACGAGGCGATGCTGAACGAAGAAACGACGAAGTTTATGGGCGTCTCCGGTGCGCTGGTCCCGGCAGGGATGCGAAGCGTACTCTCAGGGCTGATTCGTGATCGGTACGTGGACGTCGTGGTAACGACCGGCGCGAACCTCGTGCACGACATTATAGAAACGCTCGGCGAGCATCACTATCTGGGCGGCGATGTTGACCGGGCCACGGGGGGTGAAGCGGTAGATGACGTCAGGCTCAGAAAGCAGGGGATAGACAGAATCTATGACGTGATGGTGCACGATGAGGCCTTTGCGCGATTGGAGGAGTTTTTACGAGGCGTGTTCGAGCAGCTCGAGTCTCGAAGATACAGCATACGGGAACTACTCACGGCGATTGGAAGGGAACTTTCGGATAGAAATTCGATGTTACGGAGCGCCGTGGACAATGATATCCCAGTATTCTGCCCGGCTCTTGCCGATTCTATGATTGGACTCCATGCGTGGCTTTACAAACAGGCTGGCTCCTTGGAGGTTGATGCATTCGATGACATGAAGGAGCTGATCGATCTCTTCAGCGAAGCAAAACGCACGGGTGCAATAATACTCGGCGGTGGCGTGCCAAAGAATTTTATATTCCAATCTGCGTTAATCGCACCGCGAGCAGAGGAACAGGAGGGCTTGGATTACGCGATACAGATAACCACGAGTACGCCAGAGGACGGCAGCTTGAGCGGTGCCACATTGGACGAGGCGAAATCGTGGGGTAAAATCGGCGAGACCGCAAAGGCCGTTACGCTTTACTGCGATGCCACCATTGCATTCCCGATAATAGTGGCTGCGGTGCGAGAACGAATGGAACGACGGCATGAATGAAGAATACTCTCGACATATGCGTTCCTCTTGGAGTACTACTCATCTGATGGATCATTGAGGTGGCATCTTCATCCAGTTTTTTAAGCAATTCTTATTCGTAAGTTGCCAATTTTTCAAAAAAATCTTCGAATAGTTGAAATCTTTTTAGATAACAATGCGCACGTAACTTAAAAATTTGATAATATTAATTACAAAAATGGATAGTTTTATATCGTAACTAGAAACGTCTGTTTCTACATGACACTGCAGAAGAAGGTCCTGATCACGATAGGCGCGGCAATCGTCTTTATGGTCGTCGTTCTTTTTGCCATTTCACAAATCTTCATACTGAGCAGTTTCATCGAGCTGGAGGAAGAGCATACCCGCCAGAATGTTGAACAGGTCACGAACGCATTAGCAGGAGAAATTTCTCATATAGATACTATAACGTTCGATTGGGCCGCATGGGACGACACCTACGCCTTCATCGAGGATCGCAATGAAGAGTATATCGCGTCGAATCTTATTGACGGAACATTCGCCGATTTAGAGCTCAAC